>JAHFCR010000117.1 GCA_023249405.1 Peptococcaceae bacterium
CCGTTGTCCGATGGCCGGGATGCGTAGATCAGGCTAGCTATGGCAGTAAGGATGATCACCAGGCTTGCGCCGGCCAGGATCAGTTTCCTGGCATTGAATCTCATAATCTGATCCCCCCTAATCTCATCTGATCACGCCTCACATCAATCGGCCCCTGGGGAAACACGCCGTTCAACGCGGATAAGCGGCAGTCCAGCTGTCTCCTCCGTCCGTGGTCTGGAGAAGCTTGCTGGAGGACAGGAGCGCCCACCCGGTCCTGCTGTTGATGAAGTCGAGTTGCGATATGTTCAGCCCCTGGTCGAGGAAGTGCTTCAGGTTCTGATCGGGTTCGATGCTGGCCCAGGTCTTGCCCCCGTCAGTGGTATGATAGAGTCTTTCCTTGACGGGGGTGATGGAAGAGGCGGCAGGGTTATCCGTGGGCTCCCATGACCAGTGCCAGCCCTCGTTGGCGTTGAGGAAATCCACGATACCCCAGGGCTTGAGAGGCGGCCTGCTCTGCCAGGTCTGCCCGCCATCCCGCGTGAAGTATAGCAGGGTCTCATTTGGGGATTGGGGCTCCGGCCAATATGTCACCGTCAACATCCCTTCCTTGCCTGAGAAGAAGACCAGTGGATCGCCGACGTCAATGGCGCTCTTCGGGTAACCGGGCGGCGGTTTTAAAACCTGCTCCCGCCAGGTGCGCCCACCGTCCTGCGTCCGGTAGATGATGCCGGGGCTGGAGCCGTTTTCGCCCAGGTTGCCCACCATCCAGCCGGTGGCCGGATCACGAAAGCCGATCTTCCCTCCACAGGGAAGCTGGGCGTCATCCGTGCTAGCGATCTGGGACCAGGAGGCTCCGCCGTCGGTGGTGGCAAACAGTTCTGCCGGGCTAACGTGCTGGCTATTGATGGCTATCAGCCAGCCGTGCTGTTCATCGGCGAAAGTGAGCGCGCCCCAACAAAGCGCTCGATCGTCGCTGCGAAGCGGAATCTCGGTCTGGCGCCAGGTCTGCCCGCCGTCGGTGGTGTGAAACACCAGGGCGAGCGCCTTCGTTTCGGCTCGCTGCCCAAACGCCACCCACGCCGGATCGGCGTCGACGAAGTACTCCAGCGCTCCAAGGGATTCGTTCCGGTCAACCGGAGGTGTCACTACCTGCCAGGCGCCACCGCCGTCAATAGTCCTAAGAACGTCGTTGTTAGTTGACGCCCAACCGGTGGTCTCACTGTACATCTGGATCGACAATAAAGGGAATATCCCCTCGATGTCCGGCTGGTTTGCACTTGCTGCCGGTTGAGCAGGTATCGTTTGGTTCGTTGCCTGCCGCGCACACCCTACCGGCAGCAAGGCAACGGCTAAGACTACAAAAACGAGGGGCGTTTTTCTCCGCATGAGTACCGCCTTTAGATGTTCAAGGCGCTTCATTATTTTGCGCCCGGAATATCTGACCCTATCTGTTATACCTGCCGGGAAGAAATTTCTTACGCCTCAATTGCAGCGGCGGCCACAACTACTCTCAGGTATCTCCTCCGAACGGCGGCTGATCCATACCAATCCCTTATGCCCACCGCTAAGATATCACGCCGGTAGAATGGTGTAGAGGCGCCGCCGGCCGGTTACTCTTCCAGTGACAAGGTCACGGTCTGGGAGGTGGCGTTCCAGGATACGTTGTAACCAAAAGCCTCCGCCACATACCTGGCCGGCAGGTACGTCCGGCCGTCCCTGATCACCGGCGCCTGGTCCATCGTCTGCTTCCGGCCGTTCACGTCCAGGGTGGCGCTGCCGATCACCATGGTGACGGTCGTGTTGGAGCCGTCTATCTCGCTGTCCCCGATCACGCTCACTGTCTGTGTGGCGGCATCCCAGTCGCTCCGTTCACCCAGGGCTTCCGCCAGGTAGCGCACCGGAACCAGAACACGCCCGGAACTCCGGTCGATATACGGGACAGTATCCATCAAGCCCTTAGCAGCGTTTTCTCCCGGTCCCTGATACCAGAAGTCCTGTTTGATCAGAAATCTGGCGACGATGACCGTCGATTTGGGGATCGTTAACGGCGAGACTGGGGATGTAGGCTGCTGGCTGGTCCAATTGACGCCGTCCGGCGAGCTGGAGATCGTCCCGTCGCTGTCCAGGGCCACGAACCGGTCGTTGCAGAAGAGCACTGTATCATAAGAGGCCTGGGCTCCCGTATCCCGCCTCATCCAGGTAGCGCCGTCGCTGGAGATGGCAATGCCACCCCGAGGAAGGTTGGCGAAAGCGAGTGTACCGCCTTGGGGGCTGATAGCCACAAAGACACCGTTGCCGGCAGTGACGCCGGCGAGCTGGCAGTCCGCCTTCGTCATCGTCCACTTGGCGCCGTCCTGTGAGGTGATCACCACCGGATAAGAGCTTGCCGCTTGGGCGCTGGCCATGCTGGGATAATATTCCCCCACGACTAAATACCTGCCGTTGTCGTAAACCGCTCCGGTGACCCCGATGTTCGGAAAGATGTTCAAATACTGGCTCCAATCGATCACGCCCGTGTCCCGGGTCTGCCAGTTGACGCCGTCAACTGAAGTGTTGAACTGGCTGCCGTCAAAATACGCAAAGACCCCATTGCCGAATATTAACTGAGAGGCTCCGGTTCCGCCGACGGCGTCCTGTTTAGAAATCGGTTTCCAGTTCACCCCGTCCGTCGAGACGTAGTTGCTATTATACCCCAGCAGCAGGAACCGGCCGTTGGCATAGGCCACCTGGTATAAGATATCGAAGGTGTTGGCGCTCCAGTGCATTCCGTCGCTGGAGGTTAGAACGACGCCGCTGTTTTCCTTCCCGGGCATGCTGCCCACGGCCACAAAGATGCCGTTGCCGAAGGCGATCTGGGAGATATTCCAGATGTTCATGCCGGGCAACGGCTGTGACACTGTCCAGTTCTCTCCATCCGTCGCGGTCAGGGCCACGAAGCTGCCAACAGCGCCGGCGCCAGTGTAGGAAGTCCCGGCCACCACGTAGGCGCCGTTACCGTAGGCGGCAGCGGTTAGCTGGGTCACAGGCGGCAATGTGTAGCCGCTGCCGGCGGCGGCAGGCATGGCCGGAAAAATGACTCCAAGAACCGCCGTTAATAGAAGGACCGGCGCAAAGCACCAATAACCTGGAAACCTCTTGTTCTCGAAAAGTCTAAGCAATCTGTTCTCCCCTCCAATATGGTTGCAACTAGCGGCATCCCCCAGTGTGATCAAACATTCGCCGGCAGCTTCATTCCTGTTTGACCTCGCTAAAGCTGTTGACGATTTTGATGGCATCGGCAATCTGCCCGTCATATTGCAGGTTATATTCGTACCGTCCGTCGGCAGATTGCCAACTGACAAACGTATACCGATGATTGGCATGGCTCACCAGGATCTTCCCGCTCTTGGCCCGCAAACCCTGCAACCCGCTAGTTTCCTTAAAGCTCTCGGCCAGTGCCTGAGCGTCATCACCGAGGTTCTCGTCCGAGCTCATAACTTCACACTGCCAGTCCCCGCTCTCCCAATAAGCAGAGTACTGGTTCTGCCACCCCTGATAGCCACTGATCACGGAGGGCGCCCCGTCCTTCGGTTTCTGCACGACAACGGAATTCGGGGCGGAAGCGTCTGGAGTGCCTGCCCTGACACCTCCAAAATTCCCCCACTGGTTGGCTTCGGAATCATTGGAAAGCAGGTTCAATTCGGGGCTGTTTACCGGAAGCTGCTTGGATACAGCGGTAAGAGTGACGCCGTAGCCATCCTGCCCAACGACGTACTGGATCCCGCAGTATCGATCCTGGCTGTTGGACGGGATGGGCGGCCAGTACGAAGGAATCAGAACCGGTATTTTCGCTTTAGCATATAGCATACTCGCAAGTTGATTAAGCTGCCGTTCCTTAACTGGTAACGGCCCTTGACTTTGTAGCGCCGGCGCCTGGCTTGTTGTTGTCTGACCAGCCGCCGCCGGTTGCGGCAACGTCGTTGCGGGATGGGTGGCCGTCGTCACCAGACTAGTTTGTTGGCTCTGATCCGGTGTTGCAGTCAGACTGGCCGTCTTCTTGCTGCAGCCACCGGCTGTGCCTACGAGCAGACAAATGATGAGAAGCGGAATAAGCTTTTTATCCATAGCTGGCTCCTCCTGCCTTATGGTTCAGCCATACGCGCCGGACAAAACCATAGCCCCGCTGCCTGGTTGTTTTCGTCGAAAGCTCATGACGAACGGTTGTCCGGCTCCTGTCAGAGCGTTTGCAGGCGCGGAGCAGCCTCGGCGACCATGGTGGCCAGTTCCGCCCAGGTCAGGGGGACATCGGGACGAAACATCCCATGGGCGTCTCCCTTGATGATGCCGAGGCCCTCGGCGATTGCCAGGTAATTGCGTTCTGAACCGGACAACTGCTGAAGATCGGAGAAATTCGGGCCTATGTTCGCCGGCATCTCCGCCACCTGGCGGTAGCCCATCGCCCGCACCAGCCACCGCACGAAGGTGGCCCTGGTGATCGTCCCGTCCGGGTCCAGGGACGGGCCGGGGTCGAGTATGTCCCGGCCGACAGCGGACTGGATGAGGCTGTAATCCGGGTCGTTCCGGGCCACGTCGCCAAATGCGGAGTGTCCTGTTCCGGGCTGTCCCCCCATCTCTCCCATCATCGATCCGAAGCATCCCACCAGAACCCGCAGGACCTCCCGGCGGGCGACCGCCCCGTCGGGGTTGAACTCTTCTACGGGCAGTAAGTGGCTGTCGGCCAGAAAATCCAGGGGAACAGACGCCCAGTGATCCGGCGGTACCGTCACCGCCGGCTGCTGCGCCGCCAGGGGGATGCCAAAACCGGTCTTTACCGGCTGGCCGGTATCGGCGGCCACACCCCCGCCCTGGTAGTCCAGGACGAACACCGGATTGGCCGGGGCACTGCTGGCCTGGGCAGCAAAATACCCCTGTTCAAGAGGCATGGGCCAGGCATATTCTGCCTTTAAGGGAGTATTCTGCAGCAGGATCTGCCTGGCCTGATCAGCGGTGATGATCTTGCCGAGCGGCGCCAGGGCGACCTGGTGCCAGTCGCAGCGGTAATTCACGACCGCTCCCGATTGGTCGAAGATCACACTGATGTCATCCCGGGGGAAGGGGATGCCGTTGATCAGCCGGGTGAAGGATACCGGCACTGACTGGCCGCTGCCGGGATAATAATTAGGCTGGTTGCTTGCCACAATCTGCCCTGCTTTATCAGGGCTGACCCGCTTGATGAAGGCCAGCGCCTTGCTCCGCGCCTGGTCCGTAGTGAGGGCGGGCGCCACCGTCCCGACACTGGACATAGAGGCGCCAGAGGAATGGAAATAAGAGGCGATTTCGCCGGTGGAAGCGTTGATCTCCACCGTGGGAGCCTGTTGCTCCGGCTGGATTCCTGGTCCAGTATCGCTCTGCAGGGTATAGCTCTGGAGCTTGTCGTAAAAAACTCCATCGTATCCGCTGCCACCCCCACCGTTGAGGACAGCCTGGCCGGACAGCCCCAGGACCTGGAAAAAACGCTCTGCATTTTGCTTGGCCACCTCCGGGCTGACCTGCGGCGCCGGCGACATAGCAGGCGTTCCGGCGTAAACAGCGTCGGAGACGGCGGGCGTCAGGCCGGGAAGCAGCACAAAGTCCTGCAGCAGGGCCGGCCGGCCATCGCTGGTCAGGATGCCGCCGCTGACCGGGTCGATCCGCAAGGAAGGAGCGCAGTT
>JAHFCR010000059.1 GCA_023249405.1 Peptococcaceae bacterium
CTGAGCATTAGTCAATATTGTCGCCACATCTTCATCGCTTAGCTGATACTGGTAAAAAAGACGGTAAAAATTCTTGGTTTCTTGCGCCAGATCCAAATTCACCTGCTCCGGATACAACAGTTTGATCAGCCACAGACAGCCTAATATGCGCACGACCGAGGGCGGTTTGCCAAACCAACTGAAAGGACTTTGGGGGATCTGATATACCTGGCCCTTCCGTACCGCTTCTAAATTGGACCACTCGCCACCATGCTTGATCTCTCCAAAGAGATAGGATTTGGTAGCGTTCCCCATGGTATATTCATTGACCAGGATTACCTGCGGCGCCCAGTCAATGATCTGCTCCAGGGAAATCGTAGGCATACCCATACCCTTGCCGGCAGTACCGGGCAGATCGGCAACATTTTTCACCTTCAGCAGGTCAAGGACGTCCTGTACGTGGATGGAGCCGACAGGGTCTGTTTGCAGGCCTCCCCGTCCTTCGGCAATAAACACGCTTTTATAGCTCTGTTCAGGGATCTCCCCAATATAATTTTTGATTCGCTCCAGCGATTCTTGGCAATAACCGGCAAGGGCTTCCGCCCTCTCGCTGACGCCCAGATATTCTCCCAGCAGCCGGTAGACCCGAGGGGATGAATTAATATTATAATCCATTAAAATCACCGGGATCCCCGTTTGCTTCTGGATGGTATCGGCCATTGCCACGCCGCTCTCATCCGTAGACCAGAAGCAAAAGATCACATCAGGCGCTGCTTGAGCGATCTCTTCACTATTGGGAGTGGACCCGGCGCCCATCCAAACCCCTAGAGCAGGAAGGGTCAAATATTTTTCTTTAATATATTTGCGGTCCGCTCCGCTGGGTTTGAAATTCCATCCCGCCAGCTTATCCGGAGCCAGCAGATAAACATCGACCGTCCCTATAGGATTGGAACAAAAAACTTTATTTATTTTATCAGGTATAGTGACCTTCCTGCCGCCCATATCCGTAATAACACGGGTTTTTGGGGCGGCAACAGGCGTATCCCCTTTATTGGCGCAACCTGCAAGGGACAAAAGCACAAATAAAGATATGATAACCATAAACAAATACTTTTTTTGCCCTTTCACTTTAGACATATTTGCCCCTTCTCCTATGATTGATTGATTGCTTGTGCCGTTTTGGCAGTGCCGCCCAGGAAGGGGACACAAACTCTCGTTGGTTGGTTTTCATCCGAGACCGTATCTATAATTTTTACCGTAATGCCATAAAGAGCCCGCAGCCTTTCTGCTTTGATAACATCCTGCGCAGTTCCGCAATCTATTATATTGCCCTTTTGCATCAATAAAACTTTACTTGAGCATAGAAAGGCATGGTTTGGGTCATGAGAGGTCATGATGATAGCCAGCCCCTTTTCCGCCAGGGATCTGATCTGATTTAAAACCTTCATTTGATTACCGTAGTCCAGGTTTGCGGTAGGCTCGTCCATGATCAAAATACCGGCCTGCTGCGCCAGAGACCGGGCGATCAATACCATCTGCCGCTCTCCGCCGCTCAGTTGGGTATAGATCCTGTCTTTTAAAGAATATATGTCCAAGGTTTCCAGGGATTCATCGGCGATTTCCCTATCCTTCCTTCCGGGAGAGGAAAAACCCCCTAGCTGAGCGGTCCGCCCCATGATAACCACATCTCTGACCGTAAAGGGGAAGGCCGGCGTATGCGTCTGGGGAATATAGGCGATGGCCCGGGCAAATTTTTTACGGGGCCAGTCCAGGATGTTTTCCCCATCCAGTCTCATCTCTCCCTCTAACGGTTTAATAAAACCTAAAATCGTTTTAAACAAAGTGGTCTTGCCCACCCCGTTAGGGCCAAGCAGGCAAAAAATATCCTTTGGCCCCAGCTGGAAAGATACGCCTGTCACGATCTTGTGGCCTTCATATCCGCATGAAAGATTTTTAACTTCCAAAATCATAGCCGGACCTCTTCCTGTAATGTCTGCCAGCGGTTATACCTGAATAGATAAAAGGCTGTTGTATTTCTTATCTTTTTCGGTTTAACTCATAACAGCTATTGCCAGGCTTTTTTGGTTTTTAAAAGCAAATAAATAAAAAAAGGCGCCCCGATAACCGACGTGAGGATGCTCAGGGGTATCTCCGTGGTATAAATAGTGCGGCAAACATCATCTACCAAAAGTAAGAATGCGCCTCCCATAATCAAAGAGACGGGCAAAAGGATCTTATAATTCGGCCCCACCAGCAAGCGTGCCAGATGAGGTATGATCAGGCCGACCCAGCCGACCATACCGCTTACCGCCACAGCCGAAGAGGTTACCAGCGTGGAACTTAAGATCACTGCCAGCCGCACCCTTTTCACATCCACTCCCAGAGCCAGAGCCTCTTCATCACCGAAGGACATGATGTTTAATTGCCAGCGTAAGAACAAAAGCGGAATGATCCCCAGGGTAAAGGGAATCAATAATAACAAAACATCTCCCTTGCCCACGGCAGATAAACCTCCCATGAGCCAGAAAGTGATCTCCGGCAATTTACTGTTAGGATCGGCTACAAATTTTATCGTCGAAGTAAAAGCGGAAAACAGATTGCCCACGACCATCCCGGCCAAAACCAGAACCAAAATGCCGCTCATCGCTTTATTGATAGCCTGGCTTAAAAAGTAAGTGATCGCCACTGCGCAGATACCAAAAAGAAAGGCGGAAATCTCGACCCCCAGGCCAGGCAGGGAAAAAAGGATGCCCAAAGCCGCCCCGAAGCTGGCTCCCGCAGAAGCTCCCAGAATATCGGGCGACACCATCGGATTTTTAAATAGCCCCTGATAAGCAGCGCCGGAGACGGCAAAAGCCGCCCCGACAATGATGGCGGCCAGAATCCTGGGTAAGCGCATATCAAATAAAACGCTTATGGTCGTACCGGGCCAGAATCGAGCGGCACCCGTTAGCTTGGCGGCAAAAATACTTAATATTTCTTTTAAGGGGATAGGATACCTGCCAATAGCAACCGAGATTAAAAATAACGCCAGCAATAATAAGATCAAGACTAAAATTACAGATAACGCTCTCTGCTCCCGGTCAGAAGCTGTTATGATGCTTCGTTTTTTATTCATTCGCCCACCGCCGCCCACTGTCGCTATTCATAAAATACCGTCAACAAACCCAACCGCCTGCGGACCTAGCTATTTGTTTCCGTAAAGCTTGAGCTGCAAAATTTCTCCGTCTCTCAGCTCATTGGCTTCTATTGTCACCTGAGCCCCTTTGCGAGAAAAAGTATATTTGCCCGTACCGCCAAAAAAGCTTTGCAACTGGTCTACCAGATCTCCGGCATAATCTTCTTTTGTCATCATCAGAAACTGATGGTCATGCAAAGGAAAAGACCCGTCATTGGTGTATGTATAAGAAACCGTCTTATATCCCTCTGCCATAGCAGGGCTGCCGTTATTCAACAACTGTATCCAGGAGACAACGCGAATTTTGGGGATATCCCGGATTTCTACTATGGTTTTTGCTTTAACATGGTTATTGAGATCACCTTTCTGCTGTACAACAGTCATCAAAACAAGCCCGGACGGAATGATGCAGCTAATCTTTTGCCATTTAGCGGACGCTTTGCCTGTTTTGTCGGTTACGCCCGCTATCCCCCGCGGATTGACGGACTCGATCAGCAGATCACCGTTATATAAAGCAAAAAACCGGCCTTCTCCTGGAGATGCCACCGTGGGCAAGGCTACAATATCGATGAGGATGGTGCGGGGATCCTGTTTGCTGCCCATCACATGATAATCCATGATCTTACCGTCAAGAGGCTTACCGTTAAGCAGCAGTTTAAAATCGCTTGCCGCCTGATCGGAAACAAGAACCGGCTTATCAAAAAACACGCTTATCTGGACTTTTTGGCTGCTCTCCGTGCCTTGATTGGAGACCGCCACCGCATGATGAAGGGGAACCGGAGAATCAGCATCAATAACGGCTTGCTTCTGGCAGCCTCCCACCAGCAAACAAAATGGCACCGTTAGTAAAAATAAAAGGCAAAAAAGTTTTGCTTTAAGTCCGTATCTTGCAAAATAACCCCCACCGACATCCATAGATGCTACTTTACCTCTCTTTCAGATACCGAGAACCGCTACTCTGCCCCAGCTCCTCTCTCCCTCAATGGAGCATAATCTTCCCAGCGGTATCTTTTAAGGCTTAAGGAATTGAGCAATACCGTAACCGAGCTGAAAGCCATGGCCAGGGCCCCGATTTGCGGTCCCAGGTTACCCGTAACAGCAAAGGCGATGGCGGCCGTATTATATAAAAAAGCCCATAAAAGATTTTGCACGATCTTTTTAATGGTCCGGCGGGCCAGATTAAAGGCATCCGGCAATCCCTCAAGACTATTATGCAAAAGGATTATGCTTCCGGCCTCCATAGCCACATCCGTACCACCGCCCATAGCGATACCGACATCAGCCAGAGCAAGTGCCGGCGCATCATTGATACCGTCACCCACCATGGCGACAGTCAAACCCTGCTGTTGCAATTTTCTTATTTCATCAGCTTTCCGCTCCGGAAGCACTTGAGCCAAAACCCTGGTAATACCGGCTTGACTAGCTATGGACCGGGCTGAATTTTGGCTGTCGCCGGTGACCATATAAACCTCGATACCCATCTTTTGGCAGGTCCTGATCACAGCTTCCGCGCCATGCCGCAGCTGATCCGCAAAAGCGAAAACCGCTGCCGGTTCATTATCGACCACCATAACGACAGCGGTTTTGCCCTGTCCTTCCAGGTCTTTCAAGATATCCGTCATATCCTTCGTTTGGATGCCCCTGTCTTCAAGGCAGGATAAATTGCCGATCAAGATCCGTTTTCCGTCCACCAGAGCATCAATGCCCATACCGGGCAAAGCGGTAAACCATTCGGGATCCTTAAGATCATTACCCCATTCTGTTTGTGCTTTTTCATAGAGCGCCTTACCCAACGGATGTTCCGAATGTCTTTCGGCAGCCCCGGCCAGCGCCAGCAATTCTTTCGCATTGACGAATGATTCACTTCTTAGCAACGCCATATCAGTAAAGACCGGTTTACCCTCGGTCAAAGTACCGGTTTTGTCAAAAATAACGGCATCTACCTGATTAAGCGTTTCCAGGGCCTCTCCGTCTTTAAAAAGGATACCGCGTTCAGCCCCCATACCGATACCGACAATAATAGCGGTAGGCGTTGCCAGCCCTAATGCGCATGGGCAGGACACTACCAGCACCGATATGGCATAAAGCAACGGCGCCTCTATGGATTGACCCTTAAAAATGATAATATACCAAACCAAAAAAGTTAGCAGTGCAGCCAAGATTACAACAGGGATAAAATAAATAACCGCCTTGTCCGCCATACGCTGTACCGCAGCTTTGCTGTTCTGCGCATTCTCTACATACTTTAAGATACCGGCATATAAGGTATGATCGCCGACTTTTTCCGCTTGGAATTTAAAGCTGCCATTTTTATTGAAAGAGGTTGTAAAAACGCTGTCGCCTGCAGACTTTTCCACCGGCAAGTTTTCACCGGTCAGCATTGATTCGTCAACAGTGGAAAATCCCTCCGTAATCACGCCGTCGGCGGGAAGCTTCTCACCGGGATGAACAACAACGATATCACCTGGCCGGACCTGATCGATAAGGATGTAAGTCTCCTCGCCGTTTCTTAAGACCCGTGCCGTCTTGGGCTTCAGATCCATCAGCGCCCGCATGGAAGCGGACATACGGGCTTTGGCCAAAGCTTCCAAAAGTCTACCCAATAAAACGAAGGTAATAATGGTACAGGAAGCATCCAGATAGATATTTTGCGTACAGTTTAAATAATCCAAATAATACCGGATCACCACATAAACGCTGTAAAAATAAGCGGCGCTGGAACCCAGCACCACTAAAACATCCATAGTGGGACGGCGGGCGCGCAGAGAATAAAAAGCGCTACGGTAAAAGGTGGCGCCAATAATAAATTGCACCGGCGTAGCGCAAGCGAACTGAATCTTCCAGTTATGTAAATAATACATAAAGTAATTGATTGCTCCCGGATGTGCCACCGGATTCAACACCTGATCGCAGATATTGAAAGAGCAGGAAATCATGCACATCAGAGTAGGAACAGTTAAAATCGCGGCAATGATAAACAGAGCCGCCCTTTTTGATATTTCACTTTCCCCGGCATCCTGCCTCTGCTGGCCATCTTCATCGATGGCAAATCCCAGCTGCCTGATTTTTTGGGCAATTTGATCAGGAGTTATGATCTCGTCATCATATTCAAGCACAGCTTTCTCGGAAGCATAACCTACACTCACGCTTTGTATCCCATCCAATTTTTCCAGACAGGCCTCAATGGAAGCGGAGCAAAGAGCGCAAGTCATCCCATTGATTTTGTAGTTCAGGCGCTGTTTCAATATGGTATCTCCCTGACAACCTACTCCTTTTTATCCTTACCTTTTGTTTGCGTTGTTTGCGATTTTTTGTGAGTCCGGCGCAGCAAAAGAGAGGTCAAGCCTGTAGCAATCACTGCTACTAAAATCGCCCCTAAAACCCAGCCAATAATTTGACCAGATGACGTAGCACAGTATGGGCTGGTGGAACAGCCACATACACAGCTATTACTGGTTTTAGAATAATCCTCGCAGCATACCTCGCTAGAACCGGCAGGCGCCTTCGCTTGCTGAGAGGCAGGTAGATTTTTCCCAGTTATAACCGTATTATTAGATAAAGCGATTGATTTGACCGGATTATGCGCAAACAAGCGCACAGATAACTGCTCTGCCACCTTTGCATTCTCCTTTCTGACGGAAGGCGCGACTTCTTCCGGCCACACCCTATCGGTCCCAGAACCATAGCTGTCAGCCACAGGCAGAAGGGCTCGGAGAAGTCACAATATGCTTCTTTAACTTAAGGAAGTTTCGACCTGCTTTGGAGATCTCCTGTCTCCAAAACATAAAAATTCTAAAATAAATGAATTAAACAAATCATCAACTATGATTATTTTATATTTATTATCTGTTTAGATATATCGTTCCTTTATGGAAGTGGGAGCGATGGCTTGTTCAGCCTCGCTAGTGCGGATATTTTGCAGATACAGCCTGGGCAGCAGTGCTTCCTTCCGGTGGCAGAGAGCCATGATCAGCCCGACGAATACTCCCCCGCCCACTATATTGCCGAGTGTCACCGGCAGTTCATTGTTGATCCAGAACTGCGCCCAGGTGACATGCGCCCCGACCCATATCCCCGCTGGTATGAAAAACATGTTGGCGATGCTGTGCTCAAAACCCATGGTAACGAATGCCATGACCGATACCCATATTCCCAGGATCTTGCCCGACAACTGGTCGGAAGAGAGAGCCAACCAGAGCGCCATGCAAACCAGCCAGTTGCAACCGATCCCACGCCAGAATGCCTGGGAGAAGGAGATCTGGACCTTGGCGACCGCCAGGCTCTGGATCCAGCCCATCCATGGTTCGGTGGAAAAGATTCCTGAAGCGATGGCCAGATAGGCTACAAAAAGAGAGCCGAGCAGATTGCCCAGGTAGGACAGCACCGCACTCTTGCACATATTGCCGGGTGTGAGCCTGCCTTTGACTAGCCCGATCAACAAGTAGAGGCAGTTTCCGGTGAAGAGATCTGCCCCCCCGATCACTACCAGCATCAATCCCACCGGAAAGAGCGCTCCGCCCACAAGCTTCGTCATGGTGCCGAAAGATTTTGGCAGGCCAGCCACCACAGAAGCCATCAGCAACCCGCCGAGGGCAATGTAGGCCCCGGCCAGAAACGAAAGAAGCATGGTTTTAACAACCTCTGTTTTACCTCGCGTCGCTCCGATCTCACCACACGCATCTAGTATATCCATAGGTTTTGCTACTGCCATGATAATGACCTCCTTAAAAATGTTTTATGCTACGCAGGTTTCACAGGTTTCAAATGGTGAGTGACAGTAATAATTATCTGCTTACCCACATGTTGCATTGCTGAGTTCTCTGCCGAATCCTCTGTTGAAACACGCATAGAAATTCATCACAGATCCCGTCTCTCTCGCCAGAATTATGCTCCAGACAATTCTCCCTACCTCCTTTTTTATAAATTGTCGGAACTTACCCGGCATTGTAGCAACAACGACAATCAGATACAATAAATGGATAAGTATAGTAAAATATTATTTGAATTTGGTAAATATATTTAACATGCAGTTATGGCTTGATGTGCTCCAGGCGTAGCTGGTCCCGCCCCGGATCGCCCGGATCATCCGATCATCTCGAGCAAGGATCTGGCGCTCGATCTATCGAGTGGCCAAAAGGCCAAAATATAAAATAGTAAATAAAGTAAAGTAAAGTAAATGAGAGGGCCACCTCCAGGTGACCCTCTCGCATCTCACAAGCGACTATCATGTTTAAATTGATGACCTAAAACGGTTTAGTTGCGGGAAGAACTCCGGTAGATCCGCAACGGTCTCCCCACAGCGCCATAGATCTGCTCCACAACCACCAGACCTTGCTGTTCCATATAATCCAAGTATCGTCGCACGGTGACCTTCGACAGAGAGACCCCATCGGCCACATCCTGGATGGTGGCCTCGTCCTGATGTAAAATAAACCGGTGCACCTCCTTCATGGTCACCCGGTTCAATCCCTTGGGCAATTCGGCCTCAGTGTCGGGCAGATCGACTCTTTCTGCTTGAAGATCATCCTCGGGCTGCTTGAGAACCACCGGCTGGGCGACGCCAGGTTTGTCGCTCCTTCTCTTCGTCAGAGCCTGAGGACTGACTAGACCCAATTCACTGGTGATGTCCTGCATGCGATCCAGCATCTGGTTGAAAGCCTGGGTTAGTTCGCCAATCTCATTGCTTCCCTGGATCGGCAAGTGCTGTCCGGAGCTGTCCAGAGCAACCTGTCTGGTTTCTCTGATCACATCCTGCAGCGGTTCCACCACCCGGCGCTGGATGAAAAACCAGGTAAACAGTCCGATTATCATGGTGATGATTAGCCCGGCTAGGCCCATTATTCTGAGCGAGCCATAGAGTATGGTGTCGTAGAAGGTGCGCGGAGCTCCTACATAGAGCATGCCAACCACCTTGCCGTTAGTATCGGCGATCGGCTTATAGGCCGTCTGATAGCGCTTCCCCACCACTTCTGCCTCTCCAATATATTGCTGCTTGGAGCCCAGAACAACGTCGGTCACTTCGGTGGCGGCATGTGTGCCAATCGCCCGCTGCCCGTTTTTTTCCAGAATGGTGGTGGCCACCCTGGTGTCGTTGAGGAAGATCGTACAGGAGTCTCCCGTCAAGTTCTGGATATGGTCCACAAGTTTGAAGTCATTATTGATGATGAATATACCTTTGTATAGATTCCCGGCATTTACAGACCATGGTCCCGGATATTGCAGATCGATAATCGCCTCTGCCGTGGCCAGATCACTGCTGGCCTTTGTCTCTGCTGCCATTAGGGCAGTAGATCTCGTCTGGAAATAGAATGCCAGTATAAGACTTACTACCAGGAAGAAAATGCTCCCCATTACCAGGAAAGTAATCTGTTCCTTCAAAGAGCGCATGTTCTTGTCACACCATCGCTTTCCTCGAGTAGCAATTCGTGAGTGAAAAAAAGGAGGTCCTTTTAATGTGCCGGAGACATCTTATCATAGACGTCAACTTACGTAAGGCTGTTGTGTCCTACTTCCCCACCCAGAGACGCATTTCCTGCTGGGGGGGACTCGCACCGGGGAACAACGAGAGTGTCAGCAAACGCAAGAAAGTTAAAGCATGGTATCAGACAAACGCTGATAGACTTTGGGCAAACGAGATGGTTATAAGAAGGGGAAATCTCCGAGTAGTGGACGGATGAATCTCAGATAACGGGGTTGGTTAAAAGAACTGTCACCCTGGCGCCGGGTTCCACGGGAGCGTGGCCTTCCGGCAATTCGATCAGGACGTTGCTGCCCACCAGGGAGCGCAGCATGCTGGATTTCTGCCCCGGCAATATGGCCACGCGCCAGCCGTCCTGCCCGCAAATCGCATACCCGCGCAGGAAACGGCTCGATCCTCCCCCTTTGGGGAAGGAGTTCGTACAAATAGCGGTCAGGCGCAACGGTAACGGTCTCAGCCCTTGAAGATTGCGTAATACAGGCGCTGCCAGGAGTTCATAACCCACAGAACAGGCGGCCGGGTTTCCGGATAGCGAGATTACCGGTTTGTCATCGATGATACCAGCCCCGCTGTGGCTGCCAGGCTTGATCCGGACCCCCCAGAACAGCATCCTGGCACCTAGTTCTCTCAGAATGAACAGCGCCTGATCGCCGGCCTCCTTGGCGGTACCGCCGATTGTCAGCAAGAGATCCGACTGGCTGATCAAGTTCTGCAGTCGCAATTGATCCGCCCTGCGATCCGCGTCTGTCAGTATTTCCACGCCGGTGATCCGGCCGCCGTCCCGCGCCACCAGCGCTGCCAGGAGCGGCCCGTTGCAATCACGCGTCTGACCTGGACCGGGTGTTTCTTGCGGGGAAACGATCTCACCGCCAAAACTGACCACGGCCACTTTCGGCTGGCGATAAACCTGCGCTCGACTCTGTCCCATGGCCGCCAGTACCCCGATCAGTCCGGGAGTGAGAGGCGTTCCGGAACGGGCGATCACTTCCCCGTTTTGAAAATCCTCCCCAGCTGCTTTCAGATTGCTTCCCGGCGCAACTATATTATTAATAAATACCTGGTTGCCATGCAACTGCGCTTGCTCCTCTGCGACTACAGCTGCTGTAAAATCCGGTACCGGACCCCCGGTGACCACCCTGGCAGTCTCACCGGCAGCCAGTCCCTGTTCGGGTATTTCACCGGCTTTAAGTCTCTGGCGAAGGGCCAGCCCCCGAGTTGGATATGCTTCAGGACGCTCCACATCCTCCCCATGGAGGGCATAGCCGTCAACAGCCGACTGGATGCATGGTGGCAAGGATTGGGTGGCCACTACGTCCGTGGCTAAAACACGGCCAAAAGAACCGGCCAGGTCAATGAATTCATCGCCTAAAGGTGTTATAAGGCCCAGGAGGAACTCCTGGGCCTCTTCCAGGCTTACCTTAACCTGCACTGGACTAATCCCTCCAAGATGAGAGGCGGATCACAATAAAATCGCTTACACTGTCTTACCGAAAGAACAGTTGGGAAAACTACAGGTTGCGCATTCCAGGCACAGACCGCCATAACCCAGGGCGACGATCTCTTCACGGCTGATGCGTTCACCGGCAAAGATGCGCGGCAGCAGCAGATCGAAGATCGTGGTCTGATTGAACATGACGCAACCGGGCAAACCGCAGACCGGCACATGCCCGATGTAGGCCACCATGAACATCGATCCGGGCAACACCGGCGCCCCGTAAAAGACCACTTCTGCGCCCGTTGACCTGATCCCCAACGGAGTGACATCGTCGGGATCCACAGACATGCCGCCGGTGACCAGCACCAACTCCGCCCCCTCGCCCACCATCTGACGGATCTCCTGGGCGATGACCTCCGGATCGTCCGGCACGATCACCTGGCCGAGGAACCTGGCGCCGTAAGGGGTGGTTTTTTGCTTGATCACGCCGTAGAAACCATCCTTGATCCGGCCCTCGTAGACCTCGCTGCCCGTGGTGACCACTCCCACCCACTTGGGCTGGTAGGGCTTCACGGCCAGCAACGGCTCCGGTCGAGCGCACCGGCGCTCTGCCTCCTCCAGGACGCTGGACTGTATGGTCAGGGGAATGATCCGTGTCCCGGCCACCATCTCGCCCCTGGCTACCGCCCGGTTGTTATGCAGCGTGGAAAAGGCGATATTTTCAATGCTATTGACCTGCCGCAGCTGATCAACCTGCACCTTTAGCAATCCTTCATATTCCGCATGCAGGTTGACCCGCCCCTGGTTCGGTTCACCCCAGCGCAAGCCTGGCCCCGCTGCATGCCGGGCCAGGCGCTGGGCGGCTTCATCCTCATGCACCAGATCGGGGGTGACTTCCCAGACGTAGATATGCTCCTTGCCAAGGGCCTTCAGTTTGGGAACGTCATCCTGAACGATCACATGGCCTTTACGAAAGGCCCGGCCTTTCTCACGGCCGGGAACAATTCTCGTGATGTCATGGCAGAGGATCATGCCCACCGCCTCAGCAACCGGTACCTTCCGCATTTTACATGGCCTCCTGCATTGTGATGTGGGAAGCAGGAGATGCTTCCCACATCCCGCTTCTCAAGATGCCAATTTCTCTACCTTAACGGCGCAGACCTTGTATTCTCCGGTCCCGGAGGTCGGGTCCAGGATGTGACTGGTCACAGCATTGGTCTGGCTGGCCGTGTAGTGGAACGACATCCAGACCATGCCCTTGGGCACCCGGTCGGTGACCCTGACCTTGGATGAACATTCCCCGCGCCTCGATGACACTCTGATCCTGTCGCCCGTCTCCACATCCAGTTCGCAGGCATCATCCGGGTTGACCCAGGCGTACTCCTCGTTCCACAGGGTCATTATACCAGCGGAATAGGGAGTTGTCACATTATAGTGCTGCAGGATGCGTCCGGTATTGAGCAGGAACGGGTAGTCCTGGTCCGGCATCTCGCCAGGCGGGACATGCTCGATCCCCTGGAACAGGCCCTTGCCCCGGCTGAAGGTTGCCGTATGCAGGATCGGCGTCCCCGGGTGGTCACAGGTCGGGCACGGCCAGACCAGCCCATCCTTGTCGATGCGTTCATAGTTAATGCCGGCCATGGACGGTGTCAGGGAGGCCATCTCGTCCCAGATCTCGCCGGGGTGCTTGTAATTGGTCAGGCAGCCCATCCTGATCATCATCTGGTTGAGTGTCTGCCAGTTTGCTTGGCCGGGGAGCGGCACGATTGCCTGGCGCACCCGCTGGACACGGCGCTCGGTGCCGGTAAAGGTACCGTCGCACTCGGCAAAGCTGGCGGAGGGCAGGATCACATCGGCATACTCGGCGGTCTCCGTCAGGAACAACTCCTGCACCACCAGGAACTCCAGTTTCTTCAGTCCGGAGCGAATGTGGTTGCTGTTGGGGTCGGTCAGCACCGGGTTCTCGCCCAGAATGAACATCGCCTTGACAGTGCCGTGATTTGCCCCCTCGAACATCTCCGGGATCTTCAGACCGACCTTGCCGTCGAGGGCCACGCCCCAGGCCTTCTCGAACTTGGCCCGGATCTCGTCGTTGTTCACGTTCTGGTAGCCAGGGAAGACGTTGGGCAGGGCGCCCATATCGCAGGCTCCCTGGACGTTGTTCTGGCCGCGCATCGGGTTGACCCCGGTGTTGGGCTTGCCCAGGTGTCCCGTCAGCATGGCGATGTTGGCGCAGCTCATCACGTTCCGGACCCCGCAGATATGCTCGGTGATCCCCAGGGTGTAGTAGATGCCGGCCTTTTTGGTGGTGGCATAGAGGCGGGCCACCTCATACAGGATATTCACCGGCACTCCGGTCACTTCGGAGACGTACTCGGGGTCATACTTGGCCACTGTCGCCTCCAGGGCCTCGTAGTTCTCGCATCTCTCCTCGATAAACTTCTTGTCCTGTAAGTCCTCCTTGATAATGATGTGCATCAGGCCGTTGAGCAGGGCGATGTCGGTGCCGGACTTGATCTGCAGCCAGTAATCCGCCTCTTCGGCCAGTTCCGTCCGCCGCGGGTCAATCACGATCAGCTTGGCGCCCCGGCGGTGGGCCTGTCGCATCTTGTAGCCGATGATCGGATGGGCTTCTGTGGCGTTGGTGCCAGTCAGGAACAACAATTCCGAATCGTTGACATCGTTAATCGGGTTGGTCATCGCTCCGCTGCCGAAAGAAGTGGCCAGACCGGCCACAGTCGGAGCGTGTCAGGTACGGGCACAATGGTCAACGTTGTTTGTGCCCATCACCACCCTCGAAAATTTTTGGACGAGGTAGTTCTCCTCGTTGGTGCACCTGGCGGAACTCAGGGCAGCAAAGGACCCCGGCCCGTGTTTGTCCTTGATCTCCTTGAAACGGGTGGCGATCAGGTCAAAGGCCTCGCCCCAGGTGGCCTCTTCAAACCGGCCATTCTTTTTGATCAGCGGCCTGGTTAGGCGCTTGGGGCTGTGGACATAATCCCAGCCAAACCGTCCCTTGACGCACAGGGCGCGTCCGTTTATAGGCCCGTTCGTGGAGGTCACGCCGACGACCTTGTCGTCCATGACATTGAGATCGAAGTTGCAGCCGGTGCCGCAGAAGGGGCAGGTTGTCCTGACTTTTTTAAGTTCCCAACGCCGGCCCTTGCCGCTCATCTGCTTCTCGGTCAGCGCCCCGGTCGGGCAGACGGAGACACAGTTGCCGCAGAAGACGCAGTCGGACTCGATATAGGAGGTGTTGCCAAATGGAGTTACTTTGGTGTTGAAACCCCGGTAGGCAAAGTCCAGGATGTCCTTGCCGGTGATCTCGGCGCAGGCCCGGATGCACTTGCCGCAGACAATGCACTTGTTGAGGTCTCGGACGATGAAGGGATTGTTCTCCTCCAGGCCGTAGTGATGCTCCTCGCCCGTAAAGGCGCCTTTGGTAACGCCATACTGATAACAGTACTCCTGCAGCTTGCAATCGCCCGCCTTCTCGCAGGTCATGCAGTCCAGCGGATGATTGGCAATCAGCAGTTCTAAAATCGTCTTGCGGGCCTCGATCACCGCCGGCGTGTCGGTGCGCACCACCATACCCGGCGTCACCGTGGTCACGCAGGAGGCCGGCAGGTTGCGCATACCGTCGATCTCCACCACGCAGATGCGGCAGGCCCCTACCGAACTCAGGCTGGGGTCGTAGCAGAGCCGGGGAATATGGATCCCCAGCGCTTCGGCAGCATTCAGCACCGTGGTGCCGGGCGAAGCTTCAATCTCCATTCCGTCAATAGTCAACTTGATCAGATCCACGCACATCACTCCTCCCTAATACTCTAGCAGTTAACCGGTGCTCTATCTCTCTATAACTTTTAAAAAAATGGGGCTGCCCCCATCTTGCCCTTGAAGGGGGTAGCCCGGGTGTGAGAAAAAGTGGCTTGCCAATCTATAAATATCCTTACGCAGGCAGGAACCACAGTATATTTATTTACGGAGTATTTCCACGCCTAACTGCAAAATCCTGCAATCAGGCCATTAAATGTCGCCTACGGCCACTGCAGGCCCTGGGCCTCCATCTTGGCATAGGTGAAGCCCGAGAACAGCGGCGCCAGGGACGCCATCTCCGCATAGATCTGCTCAGGGTTCAGGTAGTTCATCGGGTAGCCCAGCCTGGCGCTCAGGTCGGAAATCACCTGCCAGTTGGCTTTTCCCGCCAGCGGCTCAATGGCCTTGCGCACCCGCTGCACGCGGCGCCTGGTGTTGGTGAAGGTGCCGTCCGTCTCCGCAAAACTGGCGGCCGGCAGCACCACATCGGCGTATTCGGTGGTCTCTGACAGGTATAGGTCCTGGACCACCAGAAACTCCAGCTTCTCCAGTCCCGACCGGACCAATTCACTGCCCAAGTCGTCGTTCACCGGATCGTCGCTGAGGATAAACATCGCTCTCAGAGCGCCATCCTTGGCTTTGGCAAACATGTCCTGGATGGGCAGTCCGGAAACACCGGGCAGAGATACCCCCCAGGCACTCTCAAACTTGGAACGGGCGCCCTGATCGTTGACACGCTGGTAACCCGGCAGGGAGCCGGCCAATGCGCCCATGTCGCTCGCCCCCTGTGTGTTGTTCTGGCAACGCAGCAGGGTGATATGATTGAACTCCATGGCAATCTGTTCGCAGGTGGTATCCTCGCAGCCTCTGGCGGCATGGCAGGTCCGGGCGTAATAGTCGACGTTGTTGGTGCCCAGCACCGCCCTGGCAAATTTTTGCAGCAGGTAGTTCTCCTCGTTGGTGCACCGCGCTGAGCTGACGACTGCAAAGGAATCTGGCCCATGCACCTCCCTGATCTCCTTGAACCGCTCCGCTACCAGGTCCAGGGCCTCATCCCAGCTGGCTGGAACCAGCTTGCCTTCCTTCCTGATCAACGGTTTCTTCAGGCGCTGATCGCCATGGATAAAATCTCTGGTGGCAAACCGTCCCCTGATGCAGAGAGCACGGCCGTTGACGGGGCTATCCGGATTCGAGGTCACGCCCACGACTTTGCCGTCTTTGACATTGAGGTTGAAGTTGCAGCCGGCGCCGCAGAAGGTGCAAGTAGTCCTGACCTTCCGGAGTTCGAAACGCCGTCCCTTGCCCCACATCTGTTTTTCTGTCAAAGCTCCTACCGGGCAGACAGAGACGCAGTTGCCGCAGAAAATGCAGTCTGACTCCGCATAGCTGATATCCCCAAAGGGAGTTACCTTGGTATTGAAACCACGATAGGCGAAGTCCAGGATGCTCTTGCCGGTGATCTCCGCACAGGCCCTGATGCACTTGCCGCAGATGATGCACTTGTTGAGGTCGCGGACGATAAAGGGGTTGTTGTCCTCTAAGGGATAGCTATGCTTGTCGCCCAGGAACGGGCTCCCCTTAATCCCGTACAGGTAGCAGTATTCGGCCAGCCTGCAGTCGCCCAGCTTCTCGCAGGTCAGACAGTCCAACGGGTGATTGGCGATCAGCAGTTCCAGATTTGTTTTGCGCGCCTCGATCACCGCCGGCGTGCTGGTGCGCACCACCATCCCCGGAGTCGCCGTGGTCACGCATGACGCTGGCAGGTTGCGAATCCCGTCGATCTCCACCACGCAGATGCGGCACGCCCCTACCGAACTCAGGCTGGGGTCGTAGCAGAGCCGGGGAACATGCACCCCGATCGTTTCCGCCGCATCCAGCACCGTGGTGCCGACCGGAACCTGAACCTCCTGACCGTCAATGGTCAGTTTGATCAATTCCACGTCCATCACTCCTTTCTTCTACATCTCTCAAACATATTTCTCAACAAACAGAATCTATAGAGCCTGTCCTCAGGCTATCTTTTCCACCTTGACCGCGCAGATCTTCAGTTCCGGAATCTTGGCGATGGCATCGGTCTTGGGGTTGGTCAACTGATTGACCGGTGTCTCCGTGAAGTGGAACGATGTGAAGACCACTCCCTGAGGAACAACCTCGCTGATCTGCGCCCTGATCGCCATCGAGCCGCGGCGTGAAAACACCCTGACCCGATCTCCGTCTTTGATGCCAAAGCTTTCAGCATCCTTACAGTTGATCTCCAGATAGTCGGATGGCATCTGGTCGTTAAGCATGCCCTTGCGCGTCATGGTGCCGGTATGGTAGTGATACAGACGGCGTCCGGTATCCAGGATCAGCGGAAACTCCTCATTCGGCATCTCATTCGGATCGACATGCTCAACAGCGTTGAACTTGCCGAGTCCCCGGTTGAACTTCTCAGTATGCAGGATCGGGGTGCCCGGATGCTCCGTGTTCGGACACGGCCACTGAATACCCCTCTCTTCGAGGCGGGCGTAAGTGATCCCGGCGTAAGAAGGCGTTACCGACCTCATCTCGTCGAAGATGGCCGACGGAGAAGCATATTGCATCGGGTATCCCATCGCCGTCGCTACCCGGGAGATGATCTCCCAGTCCGGCAGGGCGATTCCGGGCGGCTCTACAGCCTTGCGGATGCGCTGGACGCGCCGCTCCGTGTTGGAGAAGGTGCCGTCCTTCTCGGCAAAGGCGGCTGCCGGGAGCACCACATCGGCATACCGGGCCGTCTCGGTCAGGAAGATATCCTGCACCACCAGGAAATCCAGCTGTTCCAGCGCATGCGCCACATGATTGGCGTCCGGGTCGCTCAGGATCGGATTCTCGCCCATGATATACATCGCCCTGATCTCTCCATGGTGGGCAGCGGTCATCATCTCGCCGATAGCCAGGCCGGGCTTCTCACCGATAGCGCAGTGCCAAGCCTGGCCGAACTTTTCACGGGCTGCGGGATCGGTCACGCTCTGGTAGGCGGTCAGCACGTTGGGGAGCGCCCCCATATCGCAGGCGCCCTGGACGTTGTTCTGGCCGCGCAACGGATTGACGCCGGTTGAAGGCCGCCCGATCTGGCCGCAGAGCATGGCCAGGTTGGCCATGGAGAAGACGTTGTGCGTGCCTACCGTGTGCTGGGTGATGCCCATGGTGTAGAGGATGGTCGACTTGGGCGCCCTGGCATACGCACGGGCCACCTGCCGGATCTTCTCCGCCGGAACACCGGTGATTCTCTCTGCATATTCAGGCGTATATTTGGCCACCGTCGCCTTGAGCTCGTCAAAGCCCTCGGTGCGGTTGGCCACGAACTCCTTGTTATACAGATCTTCAGCGATGATCACATGGAGCATCCCGTTGACCAGAGCGATATCGGTGCCCGGCTTCAACCGCAGGTGTTCGTTGGCCCACTTGGCCAGATCCGTGTCCCTGGGGTCGACCACCACCAATTGCGCTCCCTTGCGCAGGGCCTGGTTGATCCGGTAGCTGATCACCGGATGCGCTTCCACAGTATTGGTGCCACAGGCGAAAATGAAATCGGCATCAGCGATCTCACCGATGGTATTGGTCATGGCGCCGCTTCCAAACGCTGCCGCTAGACCAGCGACTGTGGGAGCGTGTCAGAGACGGGCGCAGTGATCGATGTTGTTGGTGCCGATCACTGCTCGGGTGAATTTATCCAGGAGATAGTTTTCCTCATTGCTGCACCTGGCGGAGCTGAGCGCACCAAAGGCGTCGGAGCCGTACTTTTCTTTGGTTTCCTTAAACTTGCCGGCGATCAGGTTCAGGGCCTCGGCCCAGGTCGCCTCCTTGAACTCCCCATTCTTCTTGATTAGCGGAGTCTTCAGGCGGTCGCCGCTCTGAACAAACTGGTAGCCGAATCGCCCCTTGACGCACAGGAAGCGGCCGTTGACATCCCCATCGGTGCTGGTGACACCGATGATCCGGCCATCCTTGACGTTGAGATCGAAGACACATCCGGTGCCGCAATACGGGCAGGTTGTCCTGACCTTCTCCACTTCCCAGGGCCGGCCCTTGCCGATCATCTTCTTCTCCTCCAGGGCGCCCACCGGGCATACCGCAATGCAACTGCCGCAGTAGACGCAGTCGGAGTCCCTGATCGGCGTGTCCATGAACGGCCCGGCCTTGGTATTGAACCCGCGGTAGGAGAAATCCAGCACGCTGCGGCCGACGATCTCCTCGCAGGCCCGGATGCAGCGGCCACAGAGAATGCACTTGTTCATGTCCCGCACATAAAAGGGGTTGTCGTCATCGATGGCAAATTCGTGCCGGTCTCCCTGGAAGGGAGATGAGGAGACTCCATACTCGTAGCAATATTTTTGCAGCAGACAGGTTCCGCTCTTCTCGCAGGTCATACAATCAAGGGGATGATTGGCGATCAGCAGTTCCAGAATAGCTTTTCTGGCTTCTGCGACCGCCGGTGTGTCGGTGCGCACCACCATGCCATCGGTGCAGGCGGTGACACAGGATGCCGGAAGGTTGCGGCTGCCTTCTATCTCTACCACGCAGATGCGGCAGGCGCCAACTGATGACAGGTCCGGGTCGTAGCACAGGGCCGGGATCTTGATCCCAATGGACCGGGCGGCATCCAAGACCGTCGTGCCGGCCGGAACCTGTACCGTCATACCATCAATCGTGACGGTAGCAACAGCCATTGCTCCCACACTCCTTCCCCCTATTGCTCCTTACGACCGCAGGATCGCCTCGAACTTGCACTTGTCGAAGCAGGTGCCGCACTTGATGCACTTGTCCGGATCGATCTTGTGCGGTTCCTTCTTCTCCCCGGCGATCGCTCCCACCGGGCAG
>JAHFCR010000060.1 GCA_023249405.1 Peptococcaceae bacterium
GGGGCAATGGTTGTAATAATATTCGGCCACCACCAGGCCCAAGACGGCATCGCCAAGAAACTCCAAGCGCTGGTTGTGATGCTTGGTTTCGGGATGCTCAGCCTGATAGGAAGGATGGGTGAGGGCAGTGCGCAACAGTTCAGGCTCATGGAATTCAACGCCGATTGCATGCTGTAGCTGAAGGCACAGGGTCTGTTCTTTTTTAGTCATCGCATTCACTCTTCGAACTTCTGCAAGACCAGGACGCCATTCTGTCCACCGAAACCAAAGGAATTGGAGATGGCCACCCTCACCGGATGCTTCCGGGCCTCGTTGGGCACATAGTCCAGATCGCATTCCGGGTCCGGGTGCTCGTAGTTGATAGTCGGGGGCACCCATCCTGTACCCATGGACAGAACGCAGGCAATGGCTTCGAGAGCGCCGGCCGCTCCCATGGGATGACCGATCATGGACTTGATGGAACTCACTGGTACCCGGTAGGCATGATCCCCCAGCACATTTTTAATGGCGCGGGTCTCGATCTTGTCGTTCAGCTCGGTAGAAGTACCGTGGGCATTCACATAATCCACCTGCCCGGGAGAGACTCCGGCATCTTGCAGGGCGATCCGGATCGCCCTGGCCGCCTCTGTCCCCTCCGGTTCGGGAGAGGTTATATGATACCCATCCGCGGTGCAGCCGTATCCGGTGATCTCGCCATAGATCCTGGCGCCCCTGGCGGTGGCGTGTTCGATGGTTTCCAGGGTCATGACCCCGGCCCCCTCGCTGATCACAAAACCGTCCCGGCTCTTGTCAAAGGGCCGGCTGGCCCGTTGCGGCTCAATGTTGCTGGTGCTCATCGCCCGCATAGAGCAGAAGCCGGCCATGGCAATGGGCACGATGGGGGTTTCGGCGCCCCCGGCCAGAATCACTTCGGCTGCGCCCCGCTGGAGGGTTTTGAAGGCCTCCCCGATAGCGCTGGTGCCTGAGGCGCAGGCTGTCACCACAGTGATGTTGGGGCCTCTGACCCCCAGACAGATAGCGATCTGTCCCGCGGCCATATTGGTGATCATCATCGGTATGAATAATGGACTGACTCGATTCGGACCCTTATTGAGCAAAACGCTATGCTGCTCGCAGAGGGTCCCGATCCCGCCAATTCCCGAACCGATGACCACGCCGATACTTTCAGGATCCTCCCGGTCCAGGGCCAGGGCCGCGTCTTCAACTGCCAGTTTGGCCGCCGCCACTCCGAACTGGGTAAAACGGTCCATTCTCTTGATCTCTTTCCGTTCCAAATACTGCTCCGGCACAAAGTCCTTCACTTCACCGGCGATCTTGCTGTCATATGCAGATGGGTCAAACCGCGTCAGCGTATCTATACCCGACCGGCCCTGGAGCAGTGCCTTCCAATAAGCCTCATGCCCGATCCCGACCGGCGAGATCACGCCGAGACCGGTAATAACGACACGCCTCTTCTTCTCATCTAGCATCGATATAGCCCTCTCTCAACTTTCAGTGGATAAGGATACCCAGGCGGGTTTTGATCCCCACCTGAAGTTTAGTTTAACTTATTTCCATGGTCTCGGCGCCACCTGCCTTCCGCTTAGGAAGCAGGAGTGTGGTGGCGGTCAGTCACCGGAGAAACGGGATATGAAAGTCCCGTAGCACGGACCACGGGACTCCAGTTCAACTGTTGGCTTTAATATATGCTACGGCTGTTCCCACATCGAGGATCTTCTCAGCATCCTCATCAGGTATCTCCATATTGAAGGTCTCTTCCAGTGCCATGATCAATTCCACAATATCCAGAGAGTCCGCATTTAATGCCTCAAATGAGGTTTCCAGCTTCACATCGCTCTCCTCGGCGCCAAGTTGCTCGACGATGATCGACCGCACTTTTTCAAATATTGCCTGATCGCTTAACTCTGCCACTTATCTCTCACCTCCCCCCTCCTGCCATCCTGTTATCCTGATCAAATCGCCATGCCTCCGTCTACATGCAAGACTTGTCCTGTTATATATTCTCCAGCCGGCGACACCACAAATACTACGGCCCCGGCCACATCCTCCGGCTTGCCGATCCGCCCGAGCGGAATGCGGCGCTGCAATTCATCCTGCGCCTCCGGAGAGATCCGTCCGGTCATCTCAGTCCCAATATAGCCTGGAGCGATGGCGTTGGCGGTGACGCCGCGGCTGGCTACTTCCCGGGCTATGCATTTGGTAAAACCGATAATTCCGGCTTTCGCAGCGCCATAGTTGGCCTGTCCGGCATTCCCGATCACCCCGACCACCGAGGCGATATTCACCACACGCCCCCAGCGTTTCTTCAGCATGCCTTTCAGGGCAGCCCGGGTGCAGTAGAATACACCGTTCAGGTTAGTTTCCAAAACCGCCGCCCAGTCCTCATCCTTCATCCGCAGCAACAGTTGATCCCTGGTGATACCGGCGTTGTTGACCAGGATATCCAATGCCCCGAAGCGTTCGCTGACCGTATCCATCATCTCTTCAACCGCCGTTCTCTTGCTCACATCTGCGGCGACGGCCAAGGCCCTGCCTCCGGCCCGGGCGATCTCCTCAACTACCAGGTCCGCTTTTTCAGACTGCCCCGGACAGTAATTGATGGCAACCGTGGCGCCATGACTCGCCAGAGACAGCGCTATGGCGCGCCCAATTCCCTGTGATGCGCCGGTCACCAAAGCTACCCGATTTTCTAAAAACATTTTAAACAGTCCCTCCTATTTGCGCAAGCATCTTTTCCAGCGTTGCCTGATCCTCGACGTGCTCTATGCGGTGCCCCGTCAGAGTTCTTTTGATCAGGCCCGATAGCACCTGGCCCGGCCCCACTTCCAGGAAACCGCTAAACCCAGCTGCCGCCAGTCCCCTCACCGATTCCTCCCAGAACACGGGAGAACTCACCTGCGCCGCCAGCAAGTCTTTGATCACCCCGGGATCTCCTACGATCTCCCCGGTAGCATTCATCGCTAGAGGAACTTCCGGAGTATCAAACTTATACTTCTGTAAAAAACATTTCAGTTCTTCACTGACACCGGCCATCAACGAAGTGTGAAAGGGCCCGCTCACCGCCAGGGTAGCCACTTTTTTGGCGCCTCTAAGGCGAGCCTCGGCAATCGCCTCTTCCAGGGCCGCTTTTTCTCCGGAGATGACAATCTGATTGGGGGCGTTGAAGTTAGCCATCTGCACCACTCCTATGGCCCTGACCCGGAGGCAGATCTCCGCCACCGTTGACCGTTCCAGGCCGATCACCGCCGCCATGCCGCCCCTGCCGGAAGCTGCCACCTGGTCCATCATCTCCGCACGCTTGTTGACGATCTCCAGCGCCGCCATAAAAGGCAGCACCCCGGCAGCAACCAGGGCCGTATATTCTCCCACACTATGACCCGCAACCGCCTGACAGGTCACGCCATGTTCCCTTAATACCGTGAGGATGGCAACACTGACCGTGATTAGCGCCGGTTGGGTATATTTCGTCGTGTTCAACAGTTCTGCGGGCCCTTCGGCGCACAATTCGAGCAGCGGATACCCGGTAACCTGCCTGGCTTGCTCAAAAATCTCTGCCGCTGAGCGGTGCAACCGGGCCAGTTCCGCGCCCATCCCTACATACTGGGAACCCTGCCCCGGAAAGACAAAAGCCAGACTCAATATTTAGTACACCCCCAAATTGCCACTCGGTTTATCCGATAGCTAACGGCGTTCATACCCTTCCCTCAAAGACTCTAACAGCTTCTCCTGCACTGCCTTGCCGGCAAAACGAACAGCGTTTTTAATTGCCCGGGCCTTGGATGAGCCGTGGCAGATAATGCTCAGACCCTGAACGCCTAATAGTGGCGCTCCACCGTACTCCGCATAGTCAAGCCTGTGAAACAGGTCGTTAAAAGCCGGCTTCACCAACAGGCCACCGAGCATCCGCAGAGGATTTCGCTTCAGTTCATCCCTGATCATTCCGGTAAGGGTCGATACTATCCCCTCAGTCAGTTTCAGGGCAATGTTCCCGATAAATCCGTCGCAGGCGATCACGTCGACGTCGGCGGTTAAAAAATCCCGTCCTTCAACATTGCCGATAAAGCGCAGGTCTCCCGCTGCGGTCAGAACCTGATGGGCTTCGATGACCGCCTCGGTTCCCTTGGTGGGCTCGCTGCCCACACTGAGCAGAGCCACTCTGGGATTGCTGATGCCGAGCACCTGCCGGGCATAGCAACTACCCAGGTAGGCGAACTGGATCAGGTGGCTGGCTCTGGTGTCAACGTTGGCGCCAGAATCGATCAACACCTTGGGCCCCCTGGGAGAGGGAAAAACGGTGGCAATGCCCGGGCGTTCCACTCCGGGTATCCTGCCGAAGGCAAAAAGAGCCGATGCCATCTGCGCCCCAGTATTGCCGGCCGAGATCACGGCAGCCGCCTCTCCGTCTTTTACCAGTCTGGTGGCCACGACCAGCGATGAGTTCTTTTTACGCCTGACCGCGATTGCCGGATGTTCGTCCATAGAGATGACCTCGCCGGCATGCCTCACGGTAATCGCATCCGGAGGATAGCGGAATTTTTTCAATTCTGCCCCGATCAAGTCATCGGGTCCTACCAAAGCTATCTCTGCGCCCTCACTGGCAGCCTGCACAGCACCCTTGACGATCTCTGCCGGAGCGTAATCGCCTCCCATGGCATCAACCGCGATGATCACAGCTCCCTCATCTCCTTTGCTACGACCGTAAAGCGCCCCCTGCTCACCTCTACGCCGCCTACCCGGGAATCCACCCTGATCATAAAGTTGCTGCCCCTCTGGCTTGTCACCTGAGCGTTGGCCACAACCTTATCCTTTAAATACACAGGGGTTAGATAGCGCATGTAGGCGCTGCCGGTCAACACGACGTCTGCATTGATCAGCGCCACCGCTAAAGAATTCGCCTGGGCGAAAAGATAATGCCCGCGCAAGATCTGGGTTTTAGAAAATACCATATCCTTTTTGACTTCCAGCACCGAGATGCCTCTTTTGCCTATCTCCAACTCCAAGAGATCACCGATCAATTCACCGGTGGCCAGCGAGCGGATCTGGCCGTAATACTGTTCGGCCACATCCTTGGTGCGCGCCCGCAGTTCCGAAATACCGAGCTCCAGCCGGTCCAGACGTACAGTGGGAACACTTGCCGACAGCAGTTCTGCCAATTCTTCATCGGTCAGAAACGGATTTTCTTGCAGTTGTTGGACGAGGAGTTGCTGTCTCTCCCTTTTATGTTGGTTCCTAGATAAAACCATCGCTACCCAACTCCTATTTATCCGATGGCTAACCGCCACTAAGACTCCCACTTCTTAAGCAGGTGATAAGTGGCGGTAAGCCTGGTACTCCGGTACCCGGCCCAGATGGTACCCCCGGGTGGGGTGTGATAAGTCAGCTAAACTTCAGTTGGGTTGAAACCCCGCCTGAAATAAGTTTCTTTAAATATAACCTGCTTATAACCTATTAATATTACTTGGTAATAATTTAAGTATAATCTACCAAAACAAAAAAGACAAGCAGGTTTGCGCCCTGTTGTCTTTGACTTCTTCAAACAAAAAGCCGCCGTTTATTTCTCCAGCACCTCTTGCTCGCGATAATAGCCGCACGCCTGGCAAACCCGGTGCGCCATCTTTGGTTCATGGCAACGCGGGCAACTGACTATAGCCGGGCTGGCAATCTTGATCATCGCTCTTCGCTGGTTCTTACGAGCCTTCGACGTTCTTCGCTTAGGTACACCCATCTGATCACCCCCATCACTCTCTTGTTTTTATATGCTTATTATATTCTTCCAATATCGTCAGTCTCGGGTCTATAGTTTGCGGGCCACAACTGCAATGCCCGGTATTGAGATTGCAGCCGCAGCTAGGACATAAGCCCTTGCAGTCCTGGTGGCAGATCGCTTTCATCGGCAATGTCAGGATCAGGCTCTCGATGATCACGTCCTCGAGGTCGATCTGGTCTCCCTTATAGATGCGCCCGGTCTCCTCCAGGTCTCTGTAGTCGACAGTGCGTTGGGCAAAATAGGCATCCTCGAAAGAGGATTCAACTGGTATGACGAAAGGCTCGAGGCACCGGCTGCAGTTAAGATTGGCATCGGCAACGACGTTGCCCTTGATGTAGATCTTGCCGCCCACATTCTTTGCCAACCCCTTAACCGCTACTTCGCTCAAGACCGCCAGAGCGCCCTGAAGCTCAATCTCAATCCGCGCTATCTTGCCTGTAAACTCTTTTTCGTTGCCGGTTTGCCTGCGCAGGTCGGCAACCTCTATCAGCACAGCCATCGCCCCCCAATAACCATTCCACATTATACCGGTGGCGAATGGAGATGTCAATGAAGAGGGGAAGGCAATGTGACCTCCCCCTCTTCATCATGGTTATTGTTCGAGGTTTCCTTTATTACTGGCCGGGAATCCTGGCCTGAGCCTGGGCCATCCCCGGCTTCTTCTGCAACTGCTTGGCCAACTCGGCGTCCCGCATCTTATTCCGGTACTGCGGATCTTGGAAGGAGTACTTGAAGTTGGTGTGCACGTCGTAGGTTCCATTCAATAAGGTGACCACGTCTTCCACCATGACCAGTTCTTCGTCAGTAGGAATGACGAAGATCTTGACCTTGGAATCCGATGCTGAAATATCCGACTCCATATTCCTGGTGCGGGCGACCCTGTTCTTCTCCGGATCGAACTTGATCCCCAGGAACTCCAAGCCTTCCATGGACTTCGCCCGGATATCCACGGCCATCTCCCCGACTCCGGCGGTCCAGACGAGAGCGTCGATGCCGCCGATAGCAGCGGCGTAGGCGCCGATGTACTTCTTGATCCGGTAGCACTCCATCTCAAAGGCCAATCCGGCCCTTTTGTCGCCCTTTTCCATAGCCTCTAGCACATCGCGCCGGTCGGTGTACTGGCCGGTGATGCCCAGCAGACCGCTCTTCTTGTTGATAATGCTGCCCATCTCTTTGGGCGGGATATTTTCAAGCTGCATCATGTGCGTAAGCACGGCAGCGTCAAAGTCTCCGGCCCTGGTCCCCATCACCAACCCCTCCTGCGGGGTGAAGCCCATGCTGGTGTCGAAGGAGAGTCCCTTCTTGACGGCGTTGGCACTCACACCGTTGCCGATGTGCAGGGTGACCAGATTGCAGTCGAAGGGGTCCTTGCCCAGCAGTACGGCGGCGCGTTTGGCGACGTACAGCAGGGAGGTGCCATGGAAGCCGTAGCGCCGGATCTGATGTTTTTCATACCATTCATAGGGCAGGGCATACATGTACTGGGGCGGCTTCATGGTCTGATGCCAGGCGGTGTCCATGACCGCCATGTGCGGCACATCCGGCAGCAGGACTTGGGCCGCCTCGATCCCCAGCACGTTGGCCGGGTTGTGCAAAGGAGCGGTGTCCTGCAATTCCTTGAAGGCATTGAGAATATCCTGGTTAATCTTGACAGACTTGGCAAACTTCTCGCCACCGTGCACCACCCGGTGTCCCACCGCATCGATCTCCCTGATGCTCTTCAGGACGCCATGCTGGGGGTGTACCAGCAGTTCCAGGATCAGGTTTACGGCTTCCCTGTGGGTCGGGCAGTCGCGTTCCACCTTCACTTCGTCTCTGCCGGTCACCTCATGCGTACAGTAGGAACCGCCGATGGTCACCCGTTCCACGAGTCCCTTGCAGGTAATCTCCTGGGCATCCCAATCGTAGACCATATATTTGGCAGAAGAACTGCCACAGTTCAGAACCAGAATTTTCATGCTTATTCCCCCTTCCTCAGATCATCTCTATTAAATATTCATTTAAACAATTAAACAATGCTATTGGCTCTCTCCGTAAGGCACCATGGCCTTGACCGCCACGATGGCCACCACGTTGGCAATGTCGCTGGGCTTACAGCCGCGGGACAGGTCGTTGATCGGCTTGCCCAACCCCTGGAGCAATGGTCCATAGGCTTCCGCATGAGCCAGGCGCTCGGTCAGCTTGTAGGCGATGTTGCCACAGTTCAGGTCCGGGAAGATCAGAATATTGGCGCGACCGGCTACCGGGCTGCCCGGCGCCTTTTTCTTGCCGATCTCCGGGATTAGAGCGGCATCTCCCTGCAGTTCTCCGTCGATCAGGAGGTCGGGCCGCTTCTGATTGGCGATCTTGGTGGCCTCGATCACCTTGTCAACGATAGCGTGGGAGGCGCTTCCCTTGGTCGAGAATGAGAGCATCGCTGCCCGGGGCTCCTCGATGCCAAAGATATTCTTCATGGTCAAACAGGTGGTGATGGCAATGTCGGCGAGTTCCTCGGCGGTAGGATTGGGGTGTCCGCCGGAATCGGCGTATAGTAAGAATCCATTTTCCCCGTATGGGCAGTTCGGGATGATCATGGCGAAATAGGCCGAAGCAATGGAGATGCCTTTCGCCGTTTTGATAATCTGAAACGCCGGGCGCAGCACGTCTGCAGAGGTGTTCGCAGCGCCAGCCACCATGCCGTCGGCATCGCCGACCTTGACCATGGTGACACCGAAATACAGGTAATCCTGCAGGATCTTTTTGGCGTCATCGACGGTTGGGATCTTGCCCTTTCTGATCTCGAACAGCTTCTGGGCATACGCTTCCAGCTTTTCAGACTTTTCCGGGTCTACAATCGGGATGCCCTCGATATTGGCCCCAACCTCTTTGGCTAACTTACTCACTTCATCCTCTTTGCCGATCAGGGTGATTTGGCCCAGGTTGGCCTTGACGACCATTTCGGCAGCCAGCAGCGTCCTTCCGTCGCTCGTCTCAGGCAGAACGATGCGTTTTTGTCCTGCCCGTGCCCTCTCCCAGATACGCTCCATGATGGGGTTCTGCGGTGCAATTACTGACATGCAAACGTCCCTCCCTAAAATATGAAATTTAAAAAGATTACCTACCCGGTGCCCGATAACGCCACCGGCTTTAACCTCTTTTGTTTTAGCTTTTTCTATTATTTTTCTCGCTGCTTAAAAACTGATTAATAATGCCGGGATTCTTTCAAGTAAGCTTGTCTGCCAGGACAAACCACAGATATGCCATAATCTTTGAAAATATCCGCTCCTGTTCTTATATGAATAGATTCCCCCCTTTCATGAGGTCTATTTTCTACACCAGGATTGTATAATCCTTCCGAGGCAAATTATTTCTTGCAGAACCTTGCGAAAGAGGGAAGTCTTTTATGACCAGCCGGGCCATTTCCAGGTTGCGTTTCCCCTTTGGCAAACCCGGCACCAGTTGGCAGGTGCTGCGAAACCTCTCCGGCACGCTGTTCTGGATCCTCGTCTGCCTGTGTTTTGGAATGGGGATCATCCACTACCCCATGGTAGCCTTTGCCGCAGCCCGGCGTGGCTTGCTGACCTGGTGGGAGATCGTGCTGCCCAGCCTGTTGCCTTTCTTTATCTTCAGCGAACTGTTGATGGGCCTCGGCTTCGTCACCCTGCTGGGCGCATTTATGGAACCGGCCATGCGTCCATTATTCAATCTCCCGGGTACATCAGCTTTCATCATTGCCGTCAGCTATATCTCCGGGTTTCCCCTCTGCGCCATCCTCACCTCGCGCATTCGCCATGATCAACTTTGCACCAGAGAAGAGGGGGAGAGGCTGGCCGCTTTTACCAGCAATGCCAGTCCCCTGTTTATGATGGGCGCCGTCAGCATCGGCATGTATAACAATCCGGCCCTGGGGCCATTGATTGCGGGGATCCATTACTCCTCTAATCTGCTATGCGGGATAGTGCTCAAATTTATGTCGCGCCATCAAACTATAAATCCGAAACCAGCCAATCATGCCCGGCAGGGGTCGAAGGCAGACTTGCTGCTGCGGGTGTCCCGGCTCAGGGAACAGAGCTTCGGCTCCTTGCTGGGTGAGACTGTTCAAAAAACCACCACCACTCTGCTAACGATCGGCGGGTTTATCACACTGTTCTCGGTAGTGATCGGAATCATGGAGGCTGCTGGCTGGTTCAACGCGCTCATTGGCATCCTGACGCCCGTTGTCCAGGCATTACAGGTCGATCCCGCCATGCTGAGAGCGTTTCTTCATGGCCTGTTCGAAATTACCATCGGCATCAATGAGGCGAGTAAGAGTCCGGGAGGCTTGATGCAACAGTTGCTGGTGATTGAAGTGCTTCTGGCATGGAATGGGTTGGCGATTCAGGCCCAGGTGGCAGGAATGATGATGGGGAGCGATCTGCGCGTCTTACCGTACCTGCTGACCCGGTGCCTGCAGGTTCCACTGGCTGCCGGTATCGCTTATCTGGCAACCCTGTTGCTGCCGCTGCAAAATTATCTGGCGTGGCCGGCCATGGCATCCCGTTTTACAGCAACCTGGTTTCCCTGGGTTGCCGGAGTCTACCTGTCGGCAGGCCTTGTTCTGGCGCTGTTTATTGGCTGCATTCTGAGCAGTTGGTGGCGCCGCCTTAAAAATATGATCATTATACGCTGATCTTTTTCATCTGGTTCAACTCTCCCCGGCCTCTGTGAATCAGTTCCAGGTTCTGCTCCAGGTTTGTCTCCAGAGAACTCATAATATCATCCGCATACAGAGCGGCGTTATTCTTGATCTCGTAAGCCACGCGCTTGCCCTGCGCCACGATTTCTTCCGCAGTTGCCTGGGCTTGCCTGACCATCTCGCTCTGACTGATCATGCCCTCGATCCGCTGGTTCGCCTGCGTCAAAACACGGTCAGACTCGGCCCGGGCTTCTTCCATCAGCCTCTCCCGGTCCTTGACCATTAGCCTGGCCTGATGGATCTCTTCCGGCAACAGCGACCTGATCCGGTCTATGAAATCCAGCAGTTCATCCTCTCCCATCAATAACTTCCCGGTCATTGGCACATGCTTGCAGCCCTGAATGTACTCCTCCAGCTCTTCCAATATCCTGAATATATCCACGGACTCACCTCCGAAATTCTATAATCATTCCCCAGTCGTTGCATATTTGCCTTGAAGGTGCTGAGAGACCTGCTCCGAGACCAGGCCTGAGACATTGCCTCCGAGGCTGGCAATCTCTTTGACGATGCTCGAACTCAGGTATGAATAATTGGGCTGTGCTACCAGAAAAACTGTCTCGATCTCCGAGTTCAGCTTCCGGTTCATCAGGGCCATCTGAAATTCATTTTCAAAATCAGTGATAGCACGCAACCCCCGCACGATAACTCCGGCATTTTTCCGTCTTACAAACTCGGTCAACAGGCCTCGGAAGCAGCCTACCTCGACATTGGCCAGTTGAGATGACTCCCGCACAATCATTTCCATGCGCTCTTCCATGGTAAACAGCGGCTTTTTACCCGGGTTGAGACATACAGCGACAATAACCCGATCAAATATTGTCGCCGCTCTTTCGATAATATCCAGATGCCCGAAGGTGATGGGATCAAAACTGCCCGGATAGACTGCTATGGTCATGTTAATGCCCTTTCTGAATTAATTTTGCGTTTCCTGGGCGTAATAAAATCTCAGGACACTGTCCCCGTAGGCCCTCATCCTGACCGGAGCGATCTCTTCCGTGGCCCTTTCTCCCACATAGCTGCGGGTCACGATCAACCCGCCTGGCCTCATCAGTTCAAGCTGCAACAGTCGCGCCAAACTCGGCGTTACCAGATCCTGCCTGAAAGGGGGATCTATGAAGGCCAGATCGAATCTATATCCGCTTTTTTGCAGGTTAATCAGGACTTTCAATACATCTCCAACATGAATCTGGCCCTGGGAGGTGAGGCCGGTGATGCCCAGATTATCTCTGATCAGGGCGGCCGTAAGGGGGTCCTTTTCTACGAACACTGCCTGCTGCGCGCCCCGGCTCAAGGCTTCGATACCGATACTCCCACTGCCGGCAAATAGATCGAGAAAATGTGCGTCTATGACCTGTACAGCCAAAATATTAAAAAGCGCCTCTTTGATAAAGTCCGTTGCCGGCCTGAGGTTCATGGTTTTTCTGGTTTTCAGCCGTCTGCCCTTAGCTATGCCGCCAATTACCCGGAGACCACTCATAGGATCAGGCTCCTGCCTTGAAAAGCTTGTCAAAATTATAACATAACGTTTTTAAAATACCTACCACTATTGGAATCAGCACTTTTTAAGAAATATATCCGGGACTGTCAACTTGTCATAAATTACCACTTTTACAACTGTATAAATAAACTTGCTTTGTGCAAAATAGGTAATGGCTAAAGGGTCTTCATGGGAAAGGGTCTTAATACCAGACCTGCAATGACGCAGTAAGGTTTATACCAGCCTTTCTCATGAGCTCTTCCTCCAGTTTCTCCTCTCCCACGTCATTGAGTGCGCCTTACTTCGGTGAGCGCACTCAATGACGACGCAAAACAAGGGCTGTCCCGAAATATTATTCGGACAGCCCTTTTAAGCTCTGATCAGGCATTTCGTAAAATTTGGGTACAGTTCTATCCTACTTCGCCTTTAACGCCTCGCCCTCCCGGATTTCCACCCTGCGAATCTTTCCGCTGATAGTCTTCGGCAGGCTGGAGACAAACTCGATAATCTTCGGGCACTTATAGGCCGCAGTAACCCTTTTCATATGCTCCTGCAGCTCTTTTTTCAGGCTCTCGCTTGGTAGATAGCCCTTTGCCAAGACTACAGTGGCCTTGACAATCTGGCTTCTCTCCGGGTCAGGCACGGAGGTGATTGCGCATTCCAGAACAGCCGGATGCTCGAGTAAGGAGCTTTCTACTTCGAATGGCCCGATCCGGTAGCCTGCGCTTTTGATAATGTCATCTGACCGGCTGACAAACCAGTAGTATCCGTCTTCATCCCGCCATGCCAGATCCCCGGTATAGTAGATATCGTCATGGAAAACTTTTTGCGTCAGCGCTTCATCTCGATAATATCTATCGAATAGACCGACCGGTTTTTGCACTCCGGTCCGGACGACGATTTGCCCGACCTGCCCTTCCTGGCACGGCTCTCCGTTTTCATCGAGCAAATCGATATCATAACCGGCAGAAGGCTTTCCCATCGAGCCCGGTTTTGGCTCTATCCAGGGAAAGGTGGCGATCGTGACGGTCAGTTCCGTCTGCCCGTATGCTTCCATCAATTTAAGCCCGGTCAACTCGTAAAACCGCTTGTACATCTCCGGATTCAGGGGCTCACCGGCAACACAGGCATGCCTGAGTTTGGACAGGTCAAACCGCTTTAAATCTTTCATTAAATATCTATAGATCGTTGGCGGAGCGCAGAAACTGGTCACTCCGAACTGCGACATTACTCTGAGCATGCTCTTAGGCATAAATTTATCATAATCGTAGACAAAAACTGCAGCTCCGCACAGCCATTGTCCATAAATCTTGCCCCAGGCAGTTTTTGCCCAGCCGGTGTCGGCAACTGTAAGATGCAAGTCCCCGTCGTGAAGGTCGTGCCAATATTTTGCGGTGAGTATATGCCCCAGAGGATAGGCATACGAATGCTGCACCATTTTTGGCAAGCCGGTGGTTCCCGAAGTGAAATAGATTAACAGGCCGTCATCATTGGAGATGGCATCTTTTCCGGTAGGCCTGGTAAATTCATCACTGGCCTTGGAGGCCTCTTCGTCATAATCGTACCATCCTGCTCTGCCGCCTCCGACCAGGGCCTTTTTTACTAAAGACGGCGAACTCTTCTGGGCCTCTTCCACAGCTGATATTAATTCCTGATCCGCCACACAGACAATCATCTTTATCTCTGCCGCATTATCCCGGTATGCAATGTCTTTAGCCGACATCAGATGGGTTGCCGGTATGCATACGGCCCCCAGCTTATGCAGTCCCAACAGGCAAAACCAGTACTGATAACGCCTTTTTAAGATCAGCATGACGCGGTCGCCTTTGGCAATGCCGACAGATTTAAAGAAGTTGGCCGCTTTATTGCTATATTGTTGCATCTGCCTGAAAGTGAACGTGGCGCTGTCGCCCGCCTCATTGCACCAAACCATGGCTGTTTTTTCAGGGGTTTCAGAAGCGATGGCATCCACCACATCAAAAGCATAATTGAAATTTTCCGGTACGTTTACCTGATAGTTCTCCTTAAAATCCTCATAAGAATCAAATTCGAAACGACTCAGATACCTTCTGAACATCTGCCCAACTCCTTATCTATCATTGCTTCGCCACATTCCCGGGAGCAGATCTCCGATTTCTATTCAGGATCGGACCTGTGCCTGATAATAATGACCTGATATTATGACCTGGTATTATTTAATATGATTATACCACGGCTGACTTGGCCCGTCCATTCCTTTTAAAAAACTTTTCCCGAACCGCTCTTGAATCTGACCTGAGCCAAAAGAGGGGGCTGACCCGAAAGTGTCAATTCGAGCCAGCCCTTTATGGCTGAGCATTGATCTCTATAATTATAGCATATTACAATTTTTTCCAGCAGGCTACCTGCCAGCCATCCTTAATCTGCTTTAACGCCGGAATATTGGCTGAACAGTACATATCAGCATAGCTACAGTATTGGGCAAAGCTGCAGCCAGGTGTTTCATCATGGTTCTGGCCGGCTTCCTCATGCCCTTTAGCAAGTGCCTGTTCGAGCCAGTCTTCCCTCTGGCCCTCCCGCCTCTCCAGCGACTCCAGCAGCATATTCGTGTAGGGATGGACTGCCCGGGACAGCTCGAAACGCGGCAGCACCTCGACGATCTTGCCGAAAAACATTACAGCGATAGTATCGCACAGATGCTGAACGGCGTTCAGGTCGTGTGAAATAAATATATAAGTAAGTTCGAAGCGTTCCTTCAGATTGACCAGCAGGTTCAGGATCTGCGCCTGCACCGACACATCAAGGCTGGCCAGCGGTTCGTCCAGGACCAGATACTTGGGCAACAGAGTCAGCGATCTGGCGAGCGCCACCCGCTGTCTCTGCCCGCCGCTCAACTCGTGTGTATAGGCTTTCATGACACTGGTGTCCAGTCCAACATCAATAAGAAAGGATGCGACTCTATCCTGCTCATCCTGTTCCGAAAACTGAAAAAAGTTATCCAACGGCTCCTTCATGATCTGCCAGATGGTGATCCTGCTGTCCATGGCCAGGTACGGGTCCTGAAATACCAGTTGAATCTTCTTCCTGACATCCCTCAATTGCCGCCCTTTGGCCCGATCCAGCCTGCTTTCATCGATCAGGACCATGCCCGCGTCAGGATGCTCCAGACCAACCATCAGACGGGCCAGGGTGCTCTTGCCGCAGCCTGTTTCACCGATCAGCCCAAACGTCTGACCCGGCATAACCGACAGGCTGACCCCGTCAACCGCCTTGACCAGATCGTGTTTTATAAGAAAGCTTCTCTGACAGTATGTTTTGTGCAGATCACAGGCCTTTAACAAGCTACACGCCCTCCGCATATTTTTAGATAAAAGGCCGGTGGCAGCGACAGATCGCGCCAGTCTGCAGGCGGTCCGGCGGCTCCTCTTGCTTGCAAAGCGCTACTGCCTCACTGCAGCGTGGGGCAAAAGCGCATCCTGGCGGCAGATCGCTCAACACCGGCGGCTGGCCAGGGATAGTTGCCAGGCCGCCCCTGGGGTTGTTCCAGTTAACGCTGCCGATCAGCGCCCTGGTATAGGGGTGGGCAGGCTGAGACAATACGTTCCTGGCCTCGCCATGCTCCACCGCCTGCCCGGCATACATGACCAGCACCTCGTCAGCAATGCCGGCGGCCAGTCCCAGGTCGTGGGTGATCAGAATAATGCTGCAACTGGTCGTCTGGCGCATCTGCTGCAGCAAGGCCAGCAGGCGCGACTGAGCAAGCATATCCAGGGCGGTGGTAGGCTCATCGGCGATGATCAGGGATGGCCGTAGCGACATCACCATGGCAATGTAAGCGCGCTGCCTCATGCCACCGCTTAACTCAAAGGGATAGCTGCTGATAATCCGCTCAGGATCCCGGAAACCAACGCCATCCAGCCACTTGAGGGTCTCCCTGCGGGCACTGCCAACATCGACTCCGTGCGCGGTCAGGGCTTCGACCATCTGGGCTCCGATAGTGAAAACCTGGTCGAAGGAACTGGCCGGGTCCTGAAAGATGATCCCCGCCTTAACGCCCCGCCACAGGCGCAGATTCTCGGGAGTCTTGCTGAGCACACTCTCACCGGCCACCGCGATCTCTCCCGATGCGAAATAGCCAGGGGGTTCTACCAGGCCCAGGATCGCTTTGCCAGTCACGCTCTTGCCGCTGCCGCTCTCTCCGACCAGGGCCAGGATTGTCCCCGACGCCAGTTGCAGGTCAAGGTCTCGCACTGCCCGGCAGAGGCCGCGCGGGGTGGGAAAACAGACGGTCAGCCCGGAGATGCTCAGCAGCGCTTCCAGCCGGATATCATTTGCCGGTTCCTGCTGTTTCGATAGAGCCAATACCATACATAACGCTCCTCTGCTCAGTCGCTGGATCAACGATCCGCCTGGGATTCAAGACCAATTGCAGGTAGTCGCCAAGATAGATGATGGACAATACTGTCATCACGATCGCCAGGCCTGGGAACAGAGAGATCCACCAGGCGCCCATCATGATGCTGTTCTGCCCGCCCATCAGCATGTTGCCCCATGAAGGCTTGAAGGGAGGGATGCCCAGCCCGAGAAAACTCAGGGAGGCCTCGCTCATGATGGAGTGCCCCACACCCACTGTCGTGACCACCGCAATGGTAGGAAGAGAGTGAGGCAGCAGGTGCCTGGTGATGATGCGCCGCCAGGGAGTCCCCAATAGCATCGACGCCTTGATAAAATCACGTTCCTTGAGCGACAGCACCTCGGCCCGCACCATGCGCGCCGTCTGCATCCAGCTGGTCAGCCCGATCACCACGATCAGGTTAAACACGCCAGGTCCTGCGATCGCCTGAATCACCAGCATCAGGAGCATGTTCGGAAGGGCCAGCATGGCATCCGCCACCCGCATCAACAGGGCATCCAGGCTGCCTCCCAGGTAGCCGCTCAAGGCTCCGTAGAAACTGCCAAAGACGGTGGAGATGATCATCGACAGCACACCCACCAGCAGCGAGACGCGCCCTCCATAGAGCAGCCTGCAGAAAATATCCCGCCCCACACTGTCGGTACCCATCAGGTGACCGGTGCCGGGCGTCTGAAAAACGTGGGCCAGGTCAACGGTGATCGGATCGTAAGGAGTCAGCAAGGGCGCCAACAGGATCATGGCGATGATCAGACCCAGCGCTATCAGCGAGATCTTAACCGCCAGCGGCCTGCCGCGCATCTGATCGAGGATCATGCTTTGACCTCCTTGCCCAGTTGCCCGGCCGCTACCCGAGGGTCAAGATACATACAGGCCACATCGGCCAGGAAGTTGCCCAGCACGATGACAATACCAGCCATTAAAATTGTTCCCATCAGCACGCTGTAATCGCGTGTGGTGGCAGCCTCCACCGAAAACTGGCCCAAACCGGGCCAGGCAAAGACTGCCTCGATCACCACGGCGCCGCTCAACATGACCGGAATGGTCACCCCCAGATAATTGACGAATGGCAGCAGGGAGTTCTTCAACACATGCTTGAAGAGGATCGTCCGCTCCCTGACGCCCCGGGCGCGCAGCGCCCAGACGTAGTCGAGTTGTGACTGCTCCCATACGCTGGCCCTGACAAAACGGATGTAGTAGCCGATGTGGCTGAACGCCAGCACGATCGAAGGCAGGATCAGGTGTCGCAAGACATCGACTGCGGTCATATGGCGATCGATGGTGGACATGCCCGAGGTTGGCAACCAGCCCAGCCAGACTCCGAAGATCAGGATCAGCATCAGAGCCAGCCAGAAGTTGGGCGTGGATACCAGGGTCAGCGAGGTGACCGTGGTCAGGTGATCCAGCCAGGAATTGCGCCGGATGCCGGTCAGCACTCCCAGAATGATCGACAACAGTAGAATCAGCAGAGTGGAGACGCCGGCCAGCAGGAATGTGGCCGGCACCTTCTCTACGATCGAATTCCATACTGGCTCGCCGGTACGGTAGGAATAACCCAGGTCGCCATGCATGACGCGTTCCAGCCATCTGGCATACTGCACCGGAAGCGGCCTGTTCAGACCGAGGTTCTCTCTGATCCGCGCCCGGTCCGCAGGGCGTAATTCCTGGATCCTGGGGCCGTAGATGGCGATCGCCGGATCGCCGGGCGCGGCGTGAATCAGAGCGAACGAGATAATGCTGATCAGGAAGATGACGATCAGGCTCTGCAGTATTCTGTTCAGCAAGTAGCCGCCCATCATGCAACTCCCCTATCAGTCAGCCTTGTCCCACTCGGCGATGTTCCAGAGAAAGCCGATGCCATGGTGGCCCAGAACGCGCGGTTTGATCCCCGTCACCTTGGAGTTGACCCCATAGATGGCATCCAGATAGGCGATGAAATCATAGGGGGGATCTGCGGCCAGCGTTTTCTGAAAATCGGTGTAATACTGTTTACGCTGGTTCTGATCGGTGGTGGTGCGCGCCAGTTCCAACAACCGGTCTACATCGCTGTTCTTATAGGCGCCCAGGTTGCCGTCCGTGGTGCCCAGACCGATCGCCCCACTGGTGAACAGCTTGAAGGTATGGTCATCCGGATCGAAGGGGCTGCCCCAACCCAACACAAAGGCCTGGGTCTTGGTGATGTCAATGACGCTCCAGTCCAGCGGCTCGGGAGTGACATCGATGCCGATCTTCTTGAAGTCGGTAGCCAAAGCACTGGCGATGGCCACCCGTGGCGGGTCGGTGATCGGGCAGGTGAGTTTGAAGCTGAACTTCTTGCCGTCCTTGGCCAGAATTCCGTCGCTGCCCGGTTTCCAGCCAGCAGCTGCCAGCAGGGCTTTGGCCTTGTCCGGGTTGTAATCATACTTTTCCACATCCGGATTGTTGGCCCAACTCATCTGCAACGGACCGTAAGCCACCTTGCCCTTGCCCAGCAGGACACCGTCAACGATCGCCTGCCGGTCCACGGCGTAATTGAGGGCCTGCCGCACGCGCACATCCTGCCACAGCGGGTCGCGGAAGTTATACATCATACAGCGGTAATCCGCCGAGGTCAACTGATAGAGCTTGACCTTGGGCATCTGCTGCACCCTGGCTACCTGTTCGGGCTCGATGAAGGCCAGATCGACCTCACCGGTCTGCAACTGCACCAGCCTGACGTTGGGATCCGGCAGGAACTTGAAGATCACCTTGTCCAGCTTGGGACGTCCGCCATAATAGGCATCATTGGCAACTGCGGTAAAACTGACGCCTTTCTTCCACTCCTGGAACTTGAAGGGACCCGTGCCCACCGGGTTGGCGTTGAAACTGTCGTTGCTGATCTCTTTGCCGTCCAGCAGGTGCTTGGGCACCATGCCTACAGCCATTTTCTCCAACAGGGGCGGGAATGGTTTCTTCAAATTGACTTTGACGGTGTAGTCATCTACCTTGGTGACATCCTTGATCTGTTCGTAATCCTGGGCAATCTCGGAATTGGTCTTGGGGTCGAGGATCTTGTCCAACGTGAAAACGACATCATCGGCAGTGAAGGGCTGGCCGTCATGCCACTTTACGTTCTGACGCAGATGAAAGGTATACGTCAGTTGATCATTGCTGATCTCCCATTTGGTAGCCAGATCGGGCACTACCTGATTGTTCTGGTCAAAGTTGGTCAGCCCGGTGAAGATCAAGTTGTCGACGTTATTGGTAATCAGTACTGGATTAATCTTGTCATACTCGAACTCCGCCCCGTAGACCAGCACCTTCTCCTTGCTCCCGC
>JAHFCR010000118.1 GCA_023249405.1 Peptococcaceae bacterium
GTTGACCATCGTCGATAATACTTTTTTTACGCCCTACCTGCAGCGTCCCCTGGAATACGGGGCGGATATCGTTGTCCACAGCGCCAGCAAATATATCGGAGGCCATAACGACGTGGTCGCTGGTCTCCTGGTAGCCGCCAGCGAGGAACTGGGGGACAGGCTGGCCTATATTCAGAATGCGGCTGGAGCAGTCCTGGGCCCCCAAGATAGCTGGCTGCTGCTGCGAGGATTGAAGACGCTGGCAGCGCGGTTGGAGTGGTCTCAGAGAACAGCGTGGCGCCTGGCCGTTTTTCTCCAGAAACACCCGGCGGTCAGCAGAGTGTATTACCCCGGGCTGGCAGACCATCCAGGCCACCAGCTCTGTAAAAGGCAGTCCAAGGGTTTCGGAGCCATGCTCTCTTTCGAGGTCAGATCGCCGGGTCAGATTCCTGGCATTCTGTCCCGGTTAAAGGTGATCTCCTTTGCCGAAAGCCTGGGAGGCGTGGAATCGTTGATCACCTATCCGGAGACCCAGACCCATACGGACATCCCTGTGGCGGACAGGCGCCGGCTCGGCATCAGCGATGGCCTGCTCAGGCTCTCGGTGGGACTGGAGCATTATGCCGACTTGAAAGCCGACCTGAACCAGGCTTTACGCAGATCATAGAGGAGGCGGATTCCAAAAATGGGCATGGGAACAAAGCTGATTCACCCCGGTAATGAGGTGGATGAAACCACAGGAGCAGTCAGCGCTCCTATCTACCAGAGTGTCATCTTCGCTCAAAAAGACCTGGACACAGTTGGCCAATGGGAATACACGAGATCTGGCAATCCTACCAGGGCAACCCTGGAGGAAACAGTGGCCATACTGGAAGGCGGGAAGTATGGATTTGCCTTCGCCTCTGGCATGGCGGCAATCATGGCTGCCTTCTGCCTTTTTTCGGCGGGCGATCACATTCTGGTGGCCCGGGATATTTACGGAGGCACCTTTCGTCTGGTAACCAGACTGCTGCCCCGGTTTGGTTTTGAGATCGAGCTCATCGACACCATCGATCTGGAGAATGTCAGAAGAGCCATCAGGCCGGAAACACGCGGGTTATACCTGGAGACCCCATCCAACCCGCTGTTGAAGGTCACTGATCTCCGGGCAGTAACAGCCTTGGCGCATGAACACGATATTATCACTATCGCCGATAACACCCTGATGACCCCTTATCTGCAACGCCCGCTGGAGCTGGGTGTAGATGCGGTTGTCCATAGCGCTACCAAGTATCTGAGCGGCCACAGCGATTGCTTGGCCGGCGTGATTGTTACCGGCAGCCAGCACCTGGCCAGCGAGATCCGTTTCGTCCAGAATAGTATCGGGGCAGTGCTGGCTCCGCACGAGTGCTGGCTGATCATGAGAGGGATCAAGACCCTGAAAGTAAGGATGGAGCAGCAGCAAAATACAGCTGGCCGGATTGCCGAATGGTTGTCGACCCGTCCGGAGATCGGAGCGGTTTACTACCCTGCATTGCAGAATCACCATGGCCGGTCATTACATTTATCGCAGGCCGGGGGGGCGGGAGGCGTACTGTCTTTTCGCTTAGCCGACGAAGAGAGCGCCCACAGGTTTATTGACGGGCTGCATCTGCCGGCCATCGGCTCCAGCCTGGGGGCGGTGGAGAGCATCGTAACGCTGCCGTCCACCATGTCTCACGGGTCGTTAACCGGGGAGATGCGTCAGACGCTCGGCATCAGCCGTGATCTGGTCAGACTTTCAATAGGACTCGAGGATTTTGATGACCTCAGGGACGATCTCGAACAGGCTCTGAATGGCATATAAGACGAAACCTGCATCAGGTGCAAAATCCCACATGATGCAGGGATCAGCGCCCCTTATCCCATAGCTTGCACCTGTCTTTAAAGTTTTTATAAAAAAGTATGAGGCGTGCTAAGGCTTATGCCCGCGGGCATAAGCCTTAGCTTTCTTTACAGAAGCGGGGGTGTTAGGGGCGGTTAGCTTCGGATAAAATTGCTTGAGGGCTGCCTAGAATATTTTGTCTAGGCAGCCCTCAATGCTATAAGCATCATTACATAGCAGCTAAGATGCCGCTATCAGTATTCTACGGTACGTATAAACCTGAAGATTCTAACCGGTCTCCGGTCGTCTGCTAGAAAGCGGGCACCACGGCGCCCTTGTATTTGTCCAAGATAAACTGCTTCACCTCGGGCGTCTGCAGGGCCGCCACCAGCTTCTGAATCTCCGGACGGCCTTCGTCGCCCTTACGGACCACGATCACGTTGGCGTACGGAGAGTTGGCATCCTCCTTGAACAGGGCGGTATTGGGATCGATCTTCGCATCCAGCACGAAGTTGGTGTTGATCACGGCGCCATCGACGTCCTGAAGCGTCCTGGTCAACTGGGCCGCTTCTATCTCTACAAACTTGAAGTTTTTCGGATTATTGGCGATGTCGGCGGGAGTCGCCGAATAATTGACGAGATTGTCTTTCAACGTGAGCAGGCCGTTGGCCTGAAGCAGCACCAGTGCCCGGTACTCGTTCGAGGGATTGTTGGGAATGGCGATCTTGGCGCCCTCAGGAAGCTGGTCCTTGGAGGTGTGCTTCTTGGAGTAGAGGCCGATCGGCTCTACGTGTATTTTGCCAACTACTGCAAAGTTGTAGCCCTTTTCCTTGGAAACCGAATCGAGGTACGGAACGTGCTGGAAGTAGTTGGCGTCGATCTGCTTATCCTGCAGGGCCGGGTTAAGTTGAGCCTCATCGTCCAGAACCACTACCTGCAGATCGATTCCCTCTTCCTTCAGCTTGGGCTTGACGAAGTTCAGGATCTCGGCGTGCGGGACGACCGCTGCTCCTACCTTGAGAGTCACCAGGTTATTGGTTGCTGCCGGCGCATTAGCCGCTTTCTTGGCGCATCCGGCTGCTGCCAGAACTATCATCATCAGTGCGATTGAGACCAGTAAAAACGCATGCTTCTGTTTCATAAGACCACCCCTTTTTTATTGGACTGATATTCAAATTCCTAAAGTTCTGTAACGTCTTTCTTCTATTTGACCGGCAAAACTCACCTCCAAATGGCGCCCCGGAAATGTTCGGCAGCATTATAGACCAGTGGCTGCCTGGCCTCTAGATATCTAGTCAGCCCGATATGAAGAAAGAAGGGGCACGAAGAATTAGCGGCGGCGGATCAGCCAAGCTTGTGGCGCCTTTTATCGATCCGCTTGGCGAGCAGCTCACCGCCCAGTTGCACGCCCTGGATCATGACGATCAGAATGATCACGGTGGAATACATGACATCGTCCCGGTAGCGCATGTAACCAAACCTGATCGCCAGGCTGCCCAATCCACCGGCGCCGATGGCGCCGGCGATGGCGGTAAACCCGGTAATGGCGATGATCGCCAGCGTTGTTCCTCTGATCAGCGAGGGCAGCGCCTCCGGAATCAGTACCTTCCCGATCACCTCAATCGGCCTGGCGCCTACGGCCTGTGCCGCCTCCACCTTGCCGTTCTCCACCTCTTTCAGGCTGCTCTCGATAACCCTGGCTAGAAAAGGAGCGGAGCCGATCGCCAGCGGTACGATAGCGGCCGTGGAACCCAGCGAAGTTCCCACGATCAGCCTGGCCAGCGGCAGCAGCACGACGATCAGGATGATCTGGGGAAAGGAGCGCACTATATTGATGATCGTTCCCAGCACCTTGTTCAACTGGGATGACTCCATGATGTGGCCCTTTTCGGTTACGACCAATATGACCCCGAGCGGGAGCCCGATGACCAGGGATGCAACCGTTGCCAGGAGGATCATGTATAGAGTCTCGCCAGTACCCTGCAGGAGCAAGGGAAGCAGGTCGCTGTTCATATTCCCTCCCCCTCCCGGTATACGGTGTGGTTATGAAAACTCTCGGTAATTCCGATGAAGCGTCTGGCAGTATCGCTCTCCGGGTTTAAAAACAACTTCTTCACCGTGCCTCTCTCCACGATCTCGCCTCGCTCCAGCACTGCCATATTGTTGCAGATGTATTTCAGAACGTCCAATTCGTGGGTGATCAGCACGATGGTCAGATTCAACTTTCTGTTCAGGTCCTGCAGCAATTCCAGGATGGAATAGGTCGTCTGCGGATCGAGGGCGGAGGTGGCCTCGTCGCTCAGCAGGACATCCGGATCGTTGGCCAGCGCCCGGGCGATGCCCACCCGTTGTTTCTGCCCGCCGCTTAGTTGGGATGGGTAGGCCTTAGCCTTTTCCGTCAGCCCCACCAGTTCTATGATCTCGCCTACTCGTTGGCGGATCTTGTTTCGTGAATAGCCTGCCACTTCCAGGGGGAAGGAGACGTTCTGAAAGACGGTCCGGGAATCAAACAGGTTGAACTGCTGGAAGATCATGCCGATCTTGCGACGGGCCAGCCTGAGCTGGTTCTGATTCATGCTGGTGACATTATTGCCTGCGATCACGATGGTTCCCTCATCCGGTTCCTCTAACCGGTTAAAGCAGCGGATCAGAGTAGATTTTCCGGCACCGCTGAAGCCGATGACGCCGAAAATGTCTCCTGTTTCAACCTTCAGGCTGACGTTTTTCAATGCCTGAACCCTGGCATAGGGAGTGATGTAAGCCTTGCTCAATCCAGTAACAGTGATCATGTTCCAGGTTGTCCCCTTTTCAAACGGCTCGGCAGTGCCCTCGTCCGGCTTCCGAACTCCTGCCTTTAACACCTGTCTTACTGGTAGCTTTGTAGAATGGCGGCATAGATGTCTTCGGCCAGCCTCAGGCCGCCGCGGTAGCCGGCATAGGACCGATCGAGAATCAGCCTGTCTCTCAATGGCGCTTCCAGGCTTAAGTGGAAACCGCCCAGTTCCGCAGCGATATCCTTATCCCAGGAACTGCCGATGATCAGCGGTTGATGAAGGTGGTGATAGGCCCGCAACTCCCGCATTACCTGGCCCCCGTCAGGCGTAAAGGTCACCCCGGTGGACACATTTGGTCCGAGAGCGGCAAAATCGGCGCTGATGCGGCTCTGGTGTTCAACCGGGGGGTCGTCGGTGATGAATTGCTGCCCGGGCAGCAGGCCCAGGTCATTGACCAGAAACCGGCTGATCCCCAGGGCATAGAGGGAATCGGCGATAATAAAAAAACGTCCGGGCAGATCATAGCGAAACTCCAGGAAAAAATCGGCAGCTCGCTCCAGATAGTGATAGAAGGCCGCCTCCTGATCCTCTATAAAAGCCCCGATCCTGGCTGCGGGTATTTCCGCAAACTGTCCCACTTCTCTCAAAAAGCGGCTGGTCTCCCGGGCGCCGATAGGAAACACCGGATAGTGCAGAAACGGTGTTCCGAACTGCTCTTGCAAGCGCTGGACAACATTAAGGCCGGTCCAGGGAGATATCAGCAGATTGAACTGTGCTGCCGGTATCTTTCGCCACGCATTCAGGCCTCCGGAGCCGAAGCCGAACAGCATGTTGGGTATCAGGCCGATGCCGGCCAATAAGTTTTTCAGGGTCTCCAGGTTGCCGCTCCAGAAAGGGTCCTGGTAGGGCACCACCGACCATACGTTGACCAGGCCCTTGACAATGGATGGCGCCGGTTCGAGAAGCTGGTCGATAATTGCCTGCGCCACCAGTTCGTGCCCCTGGAAGGAAGTGCCCTTGAAGCCCCC
>JAHFCR010000119.1:0-2822 GCA_023249405.1 Peptococcaceae bacterium
GGGCGGGCGGTTGGGGTATCGGCTGTTCGGCCTCCTGCACGGCCCTGCCGGGGCGCTGGTGGTCAAGGATTGTCTATTTCATGCCAGAACCCCGATGCAATGGGTGCGGATAGCGCTTTTAACCGTGGCCATCGGGCTTTATGCGCTATTCAAGGGGAGTCTGCTGCCCCCAGGCTTGCTGGCGATGCCCTTTTTGGATGTGGCTGCCGTGCTTTTGCTCGTCCATTTCATGACCGGCGAGGTTTCCGTGGCGGCCTTCGCTGCCGAGGCCAACCACATTCGGCTATTGGTAGCGGCGCCGGTCGGCATCCTCAAGGTCGTTCTTGCCAAGTACGCCACCTACGGGCTGCCGGCCCTGTTATTGGGCCTGCTGTGCCTCGTTTTCCTGGATGCCCGGAGCGGAACCGGGGCGGAGCGCATGGTGATTTCCGTGCTGACGGGGGCGGGGATGCTGTTTGGGGTGACCGCGGCGCTGGTCGGGCTGGGAGCTGCCGGCGCCCTGCCGGATAAAGAAACTGAGGGCTATGTTGACCAGCTGATGATCGAGCAGACCCCCGCCTCCTCCGGGCGGGCAATGCTGGCCTATGTCGCCGGCAGCATCCTCATGATTGCCGATATTGCCGCCATCGTGATCGCCTATCGGCTTGCCTCCGGCAGCCAGGGTTTTCTGCCGGTCATTGTCGTTGCCTGTCTGAACCCGGTGCTGGGGCTGGCCTCGCTCCTCTGCGGCGCCCGGTGGCTGCAAAGCAGGCTGGGAGCGTTATAATAGCAACGGGACAATAAACTCATTGCTGCCTCTCGAAGGGCTTTATTGTTAGAGATGGGCACTGGCGCAAGGAGGATAGTGAATGAACTGGCTTTATTTGCTTCTGGCTATCTTGTTGGAAGTGTCGGGGACGACCTCGATGAAGCTGTCGAATGGTTTTACCAGAACGCTTCCGTCTGTATTGATGTTCGTGTTCTACATCTTGAGTTTCACGGCGATGGCCCTCGCCTTGAAAAAAATCGATGTCAGCCTGGCCTATGCGGTCTGGTCAGGTCTGGGAACCGTCGTCATAGCCACTATAGGCATACTCTGGTTCAAGGAGCCGCTGAACGCAATCAAGATTATCAGCATCGCTATTATTATTGTCGGCGTGGTCGGTTTGAATCTGGGCGGGGGAATGCGCTAGACTCTTCTGACAGCAAGCGTTAACATGCTAAATATATGCGGCAAGAGCAGCAAGTATCTGCGCCATCAAACGATGTTGGAGGGACATGCAAATGCCAGACAACGCCAGAACAGATCAGGAAAGCCTGGCAGCAGCCCGGGAAACAGTGATCGAGGCCCTGGTGCAGGTTTACGGCTTGTACGGGCTGCCCGACTTGCTCGGTCGCATCTACGGGGTGCTGTTCTTCGCCGAACACCCGCTGGGGCTGGATGAGATCGCCACGGAATTGGGGGTCAGCAAGGCCACCGTGAGCGTCAACGTGCGGATTCTGGAGGGAGTGGGGAGCATCCGCAAGGTCTGGCAGAAGGGCAGCCGGCGGGACTACTACGAGGCCGAGCGCGACTTCACCAGGATGATGACCGAGGCGCTGGAAAAGAAGATGCGCAGGGAGATCGAGATCACCTCAGCGGCAATCAGCAGAAGTAAAGAATTGCTGGCTGAGGTGGAGCATTCCCCCGACCGGCAGACAGCTGAACGGGCGAAGCTGTATCGGCAGTTTGTTCAGAATCTGGAAGTACAGTACCGGTTGTCGGATCGCATCGTTGCGGCGATCGTGGATGCCATCCGGGGGTGAAAAATATTTTTAACAACTTTTACTATTTACTAAGGCAAATTCAAATGCAGCAACAGCATGTATTGTTGTTGTGTCAAAAACTGGTATATTAATATCTTCTTGTTTTATCAATAAAGGTATTTCGGTACAGCCTAATATTACTCCCTCAGCACCCTTTAAAGTTAAATTATTAATTATATTTATAAACTTTTCCTTTGAAACTTCATTTATTATACCTTTACATAATTCTTTATAAATGACCTCGTGAACAAGTTTTCTTTCATCATCATTTGGAATAACTACATCAATATTAAATTTGTCATTTAATACTTTTTTATAAAAATCTCCTTCCATAGTAAATTGTGTTCCAACCAATCCAACCTTTTTCAAACCTTTTTTGATTATTTGTTCACCAGTTACTTCAGCTATATGTAAAACTTTTATTCCTGCCCTGTCTTCTATATCACTTGCCATTTTATGCATTGTATTTGAACATATTATAATAAAATCGGCACCACCATTTTTAAGTTTTTCAGCAATATTAACCATCACATGAGTTAATTCTTCCCATTTGTTTTGATGTTGTAATACTTCTATTTCTTCAAAATCTATCGAATACATTATGCATTGTGCAGAATGGAGTCCTCCTAATTTTAATTTAGCAGTTTCGTTTATAATTCTGTAATATTCCAGTGATGATTCCCAACTAATTCCACCTATTAAGCCAATTGTTTTCATATTAACCTCCTTCATACAGAGAATAAAATATCCCTTTCCTAATGAATAATTACCACAATAGTAGAACATTACAATGATTTCATGTACTAATTAACTGGAAATTTAAAAGTCCAGATCAACACACTAATACGACGGATAGCAACATTTTATAAAGGATCTTTGCCATAACCACTGCATTATTGCATAAGTTTCTTTATTACTGCAGCAAGCCGTCCGATTCCTTCCTCGATGGTCGCCTCGTCGGAGCAGGAGTAGTTCAACCGCAGGGTGTTGCCGCCGCCTCCGTCTGTATAGAAGGGAGCGCCGGGCACGAAGGCCAC
>JAHFCR010000119.1:2922-5568 GCA_023249405.1 Peptococcaceae bacterium
GAGTAAGTGATGCCGGATGGGTTCTGGAAGTTCGGCACCCCGTAGAACAGCTTGATCCGGTGCTTGTTCAAAATTCCTGCCAGCGCCTCTGTGTCCACCCCGTCTTCCAGCAGGGGGACGGAGTGAAACTGCGGCTCGAACATGGAAAAGGCCTGGATCGCTCCCAGGTAGCCGGGGCGCTCGATGGCCAGGCCGTCCCCCCGGTCGAGGAATACCTTCCCGATCAGGTCGAGCCCTTGTTGCGAGCCATTGGTGATCAGGATCTCCTCCGGGTCTACTGCCAGCCCCCGGTGCTGCAAATACCGGTCGGCCAGGTACTGCCTGAGCGGCAGGAAACCCTCAGTGGTGCTGTATTGCAGGACGCTGTCGCCGCGTTCGGCGAGCACCTTGACGGTGGCCTCCCCGATCTCCTTGACGGGGAAGAGCTTGGGATTGGGCAGTCCCCCGGCAAAGGAGATCACCTCGGGGTTGACCGTAACTTTGAGGATCTCCCGGATAAAGGATTTTTGCACCTTTCCCATCCTGCTCGCGAAAAGGCTGTTCATCTTGATACCCCTTCTTTTTTATTGCGTATTTGCTCAAAATTTTTAACAGGTGCAGCCTGACGAGGTTATTACTTTAAGTATACCAATTTATCAGGACTGTTTGGAAAGGTTATTTCACACTCTTTTTGATTGGTGATCTAGTTTTTACCGGCGTTGTGGGGCGCGGTGTAAGATAGAGGGAAAATACCTAGTAATAGCTAATAGGAGTGTATGACCGGCAGAGAGGGGCCGGCAATGCCGCTATGGGGGGGAGAACTGGTGAAACAAGTACTAGGCAGAAAAACGGTTGCCTGGGGAACGGCGATGGTCTTTTTACTATTCACCCTGGCCAGTGTCTTTTTCGGGAATCCCGGCGCCAGGACCGCTGTGCCCGGCAGCGCAGTGGTCCGGCCGGTGGTACCCCTGGAAACGGCGATCCGGCTGATCAGGGCCAATTTCCAGATCCCGGCGGAATGCGCCAGCTTCACCTCCGGCTATAACAGCAGCAGCGTAGCCCAGAGTTGGGCGCTGCAATGGAATGTTCCCGCCCAGCCGGGGACCGGTTGCTCTGCCCAGGTGGACGCCTCCAGCGGAGAGATTCTGTCCTTCAACATCAACCGGCCGTCAAACGGCTCCGGCATCAAACTGGGGGAGCCGGCGGTATCCCTGGAGCAGGCCCGGGGTACGGCATCCCACCTGCTCGACCGGGTGGCCGTCGCCCATAGCGCCCAGTTGCGCCCCGCCCGGGAGGAGATCAATCTCATCAATGGCCCGGCGAGCTATATCTTTCACTGGGAACGGGTGGTCAACGGCATTCCCTTCCCGGCCAACGGAGTGAGCGTCCAGGTAAGCGCAGCGGACGGACTGGTGACGGGCTACTACCTGAGTTGGCTGCAGGCGGCCTTCCCCGCCGCTGACAGAGCGATCTCTCCAGAGCAAGCCCGGCAGGTGATCGAGAGCAACGGCATGCTGGAGCTGCAGTACTACCAGCCGGGCAGCCCGCGGGCTGTGACCGTCCGGGATGAACCGCCGGTGCTGCTGGTCTACAGGCTGGTCCATCCGTCCGGCGGCATAATCGACGCTATCAGCGGGGCGCCGCGGGCCAACAATATCAAGATCAAGAGTCCGAATTTCATGCTGAGCGGCGCTGCGAACGTGGAGGTAGCGGATGCCGCAGCGCCCGCCCTTAGCCCGGAAGAGATTAAGGAAGTGCAGAAGATCGCCGGCCTGCTCAGCCAGGATGAGGCGGCGACTGCAGCCAGAAAGTGGCTGCCGGTCGCCGCCGGACTCATATTGCAGGGCGCCGATCTCCTCGTCGAGCCCAGGGGGGATGCGTATACCTGGAACCTGCGCTTCAAAGAAGCTGCACCCGGCAAGACGAACGGCATCAATGCCCGGGTGAATGCCCTGACCGGCGAACTGATCGAATTTAACTATCTCGATCCCTCCTCTGGGGCCTGGCCGTGGCAGTTCGGATACCTCAGCCGCGACAGCGCCTGGAAGGTGGCCGGGGAGTTCTTGAAGCGGGTGCAGCCGCAACGGTTCCAGGAGGTAATACTGGCGCCCATTTTCAACGTCGATCAGATTAGCCGGATCGGCTATCCGCCTACCCAGCAGTTCAATTACCGGCGGATGGTGAACGGCATTCCCTTCCCGGGCAACAGTATGGTGGTGGACGTGGATGCGCACGCCAGGCGCCTGTCCTATTATGAGCTGGATTGGTCGAATCCGGTCTTTCCCGGACCGCAGGGCGCTCTCAGCCTGCAGCAGGCCTATGACGCCTTTTTCAGGCAGCGCCCCCTGAAACTCGTCTACACCCGCAATGACAGTACCGGCGGCATCGGCCTGATCTATCAGCCCCAAGTTCCGCCGGGGCTGCCGGCTGCCGACCTGCTGGATGCCGGGACCGGGGATCTGCTCGACTACAGCGGCAAAGCCGTGGCTGAACAGGCAGGGCCGCATCAGTTCAAGGATATCGCCGGCAGCTACGCCGAAAAAGAGATCACCCTGCTGGGGGAGGCCGGCCTGTTCGGCGAGTATGGAGATGCCTTTCATCCGGAAGAGCCGGTGACGGCAGCGGCGTTACTGCGCGCCATGCTGCAACTGCACGAAGGCCCCGGCA
>JAHFCR010000120.1 GCA_023249405.1 Peptococcaceae bacterium
AAGCAAGAGACATCGCTCACGTCATGACTTACTCGTCAGATTACAAAGGAACCGATCCTGTCTGGCCGGAGTCAACGGAGGCCCTGATCACGGCCCTTGCCCTGGCTATCGCCCAGGGTGAGCCGCCGCCTGGCGGGATGATGTTGAAGGAGCCGCCCTGGACATGGCCTACCGACGAACAAAAACATATGGGCAGCGTGTATGCGTCATTACTCAGCGGTGGTCCCGGCGGTGGTAGGCTTGACGCCTGGATGGCGCAGTTTCCACCGGATCACCCGGCGTATGAGAGCTATGGGCCTGTCAGCCTGGCCGTAGAAAAAACACGGGCATCTATCCTGGTAGGCGCAGCTGCGGCACTCAGTTTGTGGGCAGACACCGAGATCAAATGGATGACAGCGATACAGGATCACGACCTGGCAGCCCCGGGCAAACGCCCAACTGCGGTGTTCCTGGTTATCCCCGATGAAGTAAAGACACGATATCCGCTCGCGACGGTGTATATCAAGCAAACGCTCCAAGCTTTGATAAGGCTGGCTGACGAGAGTCGAGGCAAGCTGCCTGTTCCGGTTAATTTCTTACTAGATGAATTTGGGAACCTGCCGCAGATTAGGGATTTTGACACGGTTGTGACTGCTGTCAGGAGCCGGGGTATCCGGTTATTGCTGGCTATCCAGGACCTGCAACAACTTAAACATCACTATCCCGATGCAGACCACACAATCAGGGGTGCCTGCGATACCTGGATCTATCTCAAATCTGGCGACCCGGATACGGCGAAAGAAATTTCTACCAGATGCGGGCAATATACGACAACGGGCGAAACCTACAGCATGCCCAAAGTGTACTGGACATCCAGTGAAGTTCCGGGTCATGCAACGAATACGACGAGCCTGATCGGCAGGCCGCTGGCAATGCAGGACGAAATATCAAAATGGCCGGTACATCAGTCCCTGGTGATCCAAACACGGTTCAACCCGGCCAAGCTGCCCTTGCCAGACCTGTCATCTTGGGCGGGCGTATGGCCGGATATCCAGAATCAGTCGGAATCACCGCCCGAAAAGTTGATTGAGACTATCCCGGTATGGAGACCACCAGCGGAACCAGGGCAAGGCAAGTTCGTGCAGCCTGACACCGATAAGCCAGATCCAGATAAGCCAAGGCCGGTGTTTCGTGCCGGCGATCAGGAGACCTCATGACAGCGCCCTTCGGGGCGCTTTTTTTGTGAGGAGGCGATCCCAGTAGTTCCGATGGAAAGGGGGTGAACAGGTTGACAGAACCGTTCTGGAATCACGCGGAACAATGTCTCCGGGCTGCGCTGATTGCCCTGGCGAAAGCGGAAGGCATGGATGAGAGCGATCAGTCTCTGTCTGAATTACTGAGTATGGGCCAGGATGAACTGGTCATGAAAGGCTTGGACGACGGGGTTGACTGGTCGCATATGTCCCGGCAAATGTTCGACTGTATTGCCGCAGGGCTGCGGAGCAAGTTGGCTGTGTAAGAGTCTAAGCGCCTCAGGGCGCTACCATTTCACAGAAGGGATGTGATCGCTTGATCGACCCAGACGTGGCCCAAGAGCTTGCTCAGGAAGTTGCCGCGAAGGTTGTTGAGCCTGTACTTGGCCAGCTTGCCCGGCAGCCGGTGCAGGTGCAGGAGGACCGTGACGACCGGGACGATGGTGTGGGGAAAACAGTGCAAAACGTGGTGGCGCAGCAACAATACTACGACCCCGACCGGGGCTATGGCCGGGAAGACGACCTGGAGAGGTAAGGCGGGAGACGCCGGAAAGGAGACAAATCACAGCCTATGTTTATTGTTCAGAATCCCAGGGCCTTCCATCACCCGGGACGATGATGACAATTTGGGCGAAGTCTGGGTGGGAAATAAAGATATGAGTCAAGATGACCGGCAAGCTTTAACTGACCAATTGTATGACGCCCTTAACAAAATGAACGACAAATTCTATGACCGGCAGCAGGAAAACGAGGCTGCCCAAGATCTTGACCTGGGCGACGACAGATAAGACACCTTTCACCGAAGGGTGAAAGGTGTGGATGCTTAGCTTCTTGTGGGTGTTTTGTTGGCTTTTGAAAGGAGGTGAAGCAGAACATGTTCATATTTAAGTCTAGGGTATTTAAACGCATCCCCGTTTTCACGCTGGCGCTGATGGCGGCAATGGTACTGGGAGCGACGGCTGCATTTGCTGCTGGCAGTACCAACTTCGAAGGTAACATATCGTCGTTGATTACCTCAACATCGACGTGGGTGTGTGGCCTTTCGGCTGGTAGTGGTGGCCTCATGACTGCGTACCACGCGATCATGAGAAACCTGAACGACGACCCGCAGGCAGTAGCTCATCACACCGGCTCGATGAAGAAAGTGTTGGTGGGCACCGCGATCGCGACCGGCGCATCGGGCCTGGTTGGCATTGTGTCCAGCGCCTTCGGCGGAAGCACTACCAGCATGCTGATCCTTCATGCGACACGGTTGTTTGGTTAATTGGACTGGGGCTGGGAAACCGGCCCCACTTTCTTCAGGAGGTGGTTATCGTGGGTACAATGATGGTTAACGCCCTGTACGCTGTTCTCCAGGCAATCGTTAACGGGACATGCGCGGTGCTGGGCTACGTGCTGACATATATTTCGCAAGATTACGCTATCGCAATGACACAACAATCATGGGTGACCGACTGCGTACAAGTATCTACCACTGTCGCTGCCGCTTTCTTCACAGTATATGTTGCCTGGATTGGTGTCAGCAAGTACATTCTCTGGAACGAGGGCACCGGCGACACTGACGGCGGCCAAGTTTGGAAAGGCGTCCTGCGGGTGGCTATTTTTGGCGCGGCCAGCACATGGCTTGTCGCTAATGTCTACCAGATCGGCATCTGGTATGGCGGGGCGCTGATGGCATCTCCGATATCTGTTGTCCTATCAAGCACCCAAGGGCTTTTGAACCAGGCGTCTGCGATAGCCGGTATGACTATCGAGACCCTGCTGGTGATCATTTTGGGGATCGTGTTTCTTTTGATATGCATAGTCATCGTCAGCATTCAGGCGGCTATTCGTGCCGCAGAGTTGATCTATTACATGGTGGCGGCGCCGATAGTGTCTTTGGGGCAGATTAACTCAGACGGTGGAATATGGAATAACTGGTGGCGGTCGTTGGTGGTCTTGAGTTTTTCCGGCGCAGTACAGTGGCTGGGGATAAAGATCGTGATCGCGTCGTTTACATTGATCACACTGGTTCCTGCTGCTGCCGGCGGTCCCATAACTGGCATATGTGTAAGCCTGGTATTAGCTCTTGGGGCTGCGATTGCCACGATAAGCGGACCGCATTTGCTGAAGGAATGGAGCTACCATACTGGCGTTGGCGGTGGGCTGACGACTGCCGGGATGTTTGTCATGCAAACAGTGGCCCGTGAGCGCATACGTACAACTGCTGGACCTGATCGCTAGAAAGGAGATGCGCTGTCATGAATAATAACGACTTCCAGGGCGTTTTACACAACTGGGACATCGACAACCGAGAAGATGAGGACGAATTTTGGAAAAAAGAAGAGCAGCGTTTGCTGGACGAATTGGAGGAAGATGACGGGGGTGGGCGCAGACTCACCCCGAAGCATCGGAAACAGGAGCGGGACCGAGGTGTTGACCGTGAGCGATGAACGGGAGCTTGAATACATCATTCCCCGACGGATCAGACAGGGTTATGAGTTTGCGCCCGGCTGGGGAGTAAAGCAGGTAATATGCCTGCTGGCCGGGCTGGTTGCCGGCGTGCTGTTATTCCTGGCGATACGCCTGCTGGTGATACACCACCTGCGCATACCTATTTTTTTCCAGGTGTTCCCGCCGCTCATTGTTGCCGGGGCAGGCGTTATTGCTACTATGCCCCAGATGGACGGGATCACGGTATTAGAGCGTATCGAAAACTGGCAGGCATGGTCAAAGCGCCAGAAGCTGTATTTGTTTGACTGGTCGCGGGATGACTGGTAAGAAGGAGGATTGATGAAGATGAAGAGTTTTGCAAAAACGAAACCAGACGCGGCAACTGTAGTGGCAAAAGAAGCGGCACGACAAGCGGCACAGGACTGGTTGCCCTTGAGTGACTTGCATGACGGACTGTTATTTCGGCCTGACGGCGGTGTTGTTGGCGGGGTGTCCGTAGCGCCGTTTTCCCTGGCGCTAAAATCGGCATCGGAGATCAAGGTGATTATCGGGGCTATCCATGCTGCGATCAACTGCCTGGACAAGCCCTGGGAGATCGTTTCGATGTTTCGCCCGGTCGATCTGGATGTGTACTTGGCATCTCTGGATGGCCTGATCCGAGACGTTTCCGCTGCACGGAAACCTGTATTACGCAATTACCTTGCCTGGGTGGCTGGAATGGTCCACTCCGGCGAGGCTGTTGAACGAAAATACTACCTGCTGGTGACGCGCACCGGCCAGGATGCCCTGCAGGAGCACCGGGTGCATTTTCCCCAACTGGCGCAGGATATGGGGCGCGCCAGAGGCTTGCAGATAAGGGTAATAACCGACCAGGATTGGCAGGAGCTTCTGTTTCTCACGTTTCAAGCCAACCATGCGGCCACAGAGTCCGTGCCGGATGGCCTTGGTAGAATACCACCCATTTTGAGCTATGGAGGTTGATAGCATGGAAAATCGAACCCCAATTACCAATTCATTGAGAAATGCTTTTGCGCCGACAGCCCTGAAGTTTGAAAAAAGCATGATCGACATTGGCGATCAAAAGGCAAGAGTGTACACAATAGTCAACTTCCCGCCAAAGGCAGGCCCTGCCTGGCTGGCGAGGGCGGCGAACCTGCCGGGCGTCACCCTGGCGCTGCATGGACTGCCGACCAACGCCCTGAATCTCACCAATTCTATGAACCGGGCTATCAGTCTTATTGCCGGGAACCTGGAAGCCAGCAGGCAGGCTCTGACCGTTCAGCGCCTGGAGTCGCAGTTGAGAGACGCTCAGATCTTGATGAAAAAGATCGACCAGGAGCAGCAATCGGTTTTTACCACAGGGATATTCCTGCTGGTGACTGCCGAGGATGAAGCCACCTGCCTGCGCAGGTCAAAGCGGGTGGAACAGATGCTGGCTGCCGCCGGTATGAAGGCCAGGCCTCTTCCTCATTTGCAAGAACCTGGATTACTGGTCGCAGGACCGTGGGGCATTTTCCCAGAGAAGTTGAGGGGCGGCAGCCCGTTTCAAATTGGCAGCGAGACCCTGGCGGCGTCTTTCCCGTTCTCCAGCGGCGGGATTAACCATGGCAAGGGCATTGTGATCGGCAACGACTCAGACGGCGGGATTGTCCTGGTGGACAGGTGGGATCTTGCAGCCAACAGCACTACAGTCACAGCCGGGGTCACCAACCGGAATTGGACCATCTTGGCGGCCAGCGGCGCAGGGAAAACGCATTTAACCAAAGTTATGGTCATGCGGGAGTGGGCGCAGGGGGCCAAGATCATCATCATAGATCCCGAGCGGGAGTATCGTTCTCTCTGC
>JAHFCR010000061.1:0-16612 GCA_023249405.1 Peptococcaceae bacterium
TTGATCCCGTCCCCGGTCTCCTGAGCGTACCCGTCACCGAACTTGGCCTGGAGAATCCGCGGCTTCATGGTCCGTCTTGCGCCCTGATCGGGAATCCAGGAGGTGTTGAAAGTGGTCATATCTATTGCGCCAGGACGCGCGCCGGATGCGCGGGCGCAATCGCCGCCCCGGATGCGTCAGTCAGAAAAAAGCGCGGAATGTCGGAAATGGCCTGGGAGACAGCCGGATCGGTAGCGGCTGCCGCCAATTCGCCCACGCTGAAACCCGCATAGGCATTGCAATGCCAATATGGGTTTCCGTTGGCGTCGGAAAGAGGGGTCATTATCGGAATCTCGTTACCCGCTTCGTCCGTGGTCGTTGCGCCGGCCGGGCGATAAATCGGCCCGATTTCATCCCACACAAAATCAGGTCGGGCCGACACATAGCCCGCCCCATCAGTCAGTGGTGTGAGTAGGCCCAACGCAACAGCAGCAGCGTATAGCGCTGGACGGTCCGATTCCAGGCAGCGGATATAGTAGTTGTTCATTGATCCTCCTTCATATGACACCCCTCATACCCACAGCCCGTCCGCATCGCAAACCACAGCCCGATTGAGATACCGGACAGGGTGCCGAGGAAGGCGCCAGGGATAAAGCCATCTCCAATCCCCATAACACCAGGGTCAAGAAATACCAGCCCGAGGATCATTCCGGCGAGCACGGAGAGCGCAGCGATGAATACACGCAAGATCATGATGTGAGTGCCTGGAGTTGAGCAGAGGAAAGAGCGCGGGGATAGTAGGTGATGCGCTTGATGTGGCCGTTGAGGAACTGCGCAGTCCCGTTCGTACTCCCGATATTTAGGGATGTTGGAGTTGCCAGCCACGGCACATTGGCATCAGACACAACAGAACCCCCATTCATACAGACTGTCCGGCTATAGGAAGTATATGCAAAGGCTTCCTTAGTAGTTATTCCTTGGTTTGTGTTGTTTGGAGATGTAACATTACTCGATCCATTCCACCATTGTGCCTTCCCTGGATTATTAAATCCACATCCTCCGGGAGAAGTGCTCAGTGCGGCAGGATCGGAAGGGAATTCGGTGTAAATACTGGTAGCAGCAAACGTCCCCTGACTCGGGTTGAACCATCCCGAAGTTGGAATGGACATGATGTCAGCAGCGCGGGTCACTTGTGTGGATGTTGTGGGGATTGGGGATGTGATGAATGCGCCGGGTTGAAGATCGGCTTGCCAAATATCTACAGCATCACCTGAAAGCCCTAGCTTTATGTCAAAGTAGGATATAGACGCGGATACTGTCTGCGTCACGAATATCCGCTTCCACGTTGATCCAACTTGACTGGATACATCAATAAGATTTGTTCCATCTACGCTTAGTCGGACGGTGCCATTTCCGGTTCTGCGCCGTATAAATACTGCGATGGCCCCGATGGCCCCCGCAGTAGTCGATGCGAACTGATACAGTTCTGCACCATTAGATAATGCTGTAAATGTACTCGCCGTCGCCCCTCCTTGTGGATCATAAACTCCAGTTGTGATAACCCCTAGGGTTTTGACCCAAGCTGCCTTCGTGAAATCCTGACTCCATAGCAACAGATTCGTCCGCTGCTCCTCGATCAGTTGGCCGAGTGGGGCGAAGACGACTTGCTGGATGGAGAGGCTAGATAGAGTAGTAGGTGCTCCATTCCCCTGAATGGCAAAGTCTGCGGCAGTAGCAGTGAAATACGTTACAAAATTCGCCCCCGCTGACACCCCAAGATACCGTCCGCCATTTACATAATTCATGGCAGCCGATAGTGAGGTCGTTAGTCTGTACGTACATCCAACAGTTAAGGGGCTGGAGGTCAGTAGGAGCGAACTTGCACCGCTGGCGTCTTTTACGGCAGTTCCGCTATTGAAAGTCCAGCCAGATTGCGCAGTCCATCCAGCCGAAGATAAAGACGGAGCAAGCTCAACCCCATTCGTCCCGACCTGCACCGTAGGATCAAAGTCGAATCGGGGTGCACCATTCGGGGAGGATGTGGTTAGGATGTAATTGGTTGCTACGGAACCCACTTCGAGTTGGGCGCCCCAAATCTGAACTGTTCGTGCTGTAGCTCCCCCGTATGTATTCAGATGCAAAGACGAGTTGGAGGCAGTTTTATTTTGCGTGAGCAGTCGCTGCCAGACCCCCGTCAGTGTGAAAAGCACATCTCCCCCAACCGCAGATAACTGTATTGTCTCCCCGGAAGTCCCACGTACCCACAAGGCCCCTGAATACACCTGACCATTTATAGCTCCTGAATAATGGTACAACCCATTGCTTGGCCCTGAAAATGCAACTTGCGTGGCCGAGTTTGAACCATCTGGAGCAACAGAGTAGTTAGGCGTAACAGTGCATCCACTTTTATTCCACGCCGCATTCGTAAAATCCTGACTCCACGTCAGCAAGTTATATGCAGCCGTCTTCAGCCGCCCATCCGACCCGACATACGTCCCCGTCGATGCGCGGCTGAAATTGATTCGCGAATCCAGAGTGGGGCCGGTGAAGATGAGGTCGAGGGAAGCCCTTAGTGATTTAACCTTGGGCCGCAGCATCACGCAGACTCCACGATGGAGAGATAGCCCACGGAAGTAGCCTGGATGACGGCGATCTTGGTTACACCGGGCGTCACGGCAATGGGGTAGCTCGGGACGCCGGCAGGCAGGAAGATATTACCAGTAGTATTAGCCACGGCCGTAGGAGTGGAGCCAAAGGCAACCCAGCAGTCAGCCGTGGTGGTGAGGATGACACGGGTCGTCCCGGCTTGCACGGCTGCGGAGGCTGCGGAGGTGGAACCGATAGCGACGACTTGCGCGGCTTGCATGGTGACGACGCCGCCCGTGGAATGTGGGTCCACAATGGGGGCCACGAACGTGTTTCCTGCTGCATCAGTCCAGGAGGAGAAGGGGTTGACATTGGCATTCATTTTTCACGTCCTCACTGCAAGTTGTTTTTGTCATTCTACGCCTATGCCCGAAACTGTGCTACTGCTACTGGTACAAGGTGCCTCCAGGGCGCTTTTCGCGCTCGATCACCTGTAGGACAGCGGCATCCATCATGCGGCCCAGGGCGGCGGAGTTCTCGCCGTCGACCCCAAGCTTTCCGGGGTTGAAAAATTCCTTATGCAAAATACGGGCGGCTGCGGAATACGCGGAAACGGCTTCTTCCCGTGTAAAAAATCGGCCCAAACAATACTTAACTCCTTTTGACTTTATCTCTGCCTGCCACTTCAAGTCACGCTTATCCTGATAGACCCCTGTGCACCCAGACACATTGTTAGCTTGGACAGGTCTATTCATGACATTCTCTGAATCAGACGCCTCCCTAAGATTAGATATTCTGTTGTCTGACCTAACCATATTTCTATGGTCAATCATGCCAATAGGGAAACTCCCGTAAACATAAAGCCATGCCAGCCTATGCGCCAGGTAAGCTGCTGAGTCCAGCCTTATATACCTATAGCCATCTTTCTTTACACATCCGGCTATATCTCCTACAGCTACACGATTAGAAGTTTTTACAGCCCTTGTAAAAACACCTGAAGTTTGGTCATAGTCAAGCAGGTACTTTAGTCGACTCTGTGTAAGCATAATTATGCTGCTCCTTGTAGATACTTTATGTCAGTTTGTCAGGAATATAAGGTCCCACCCGGACGTTTCTCTCTTTCAATAACCTGTAGTACAGCAGCGTCCATCATCCTCCCCAGTGCAGCAGAATTTTCTGCACTGGTCTCGGACTTGACTTGACCGTTCTGGTGCACCGTGACATTTATGCTTGTGTGCACCGCCCCGTTCCCGGCAGCGCCGGAATTTCGGATGCCAAGTCGACCTTGGCTGTCGCGGGCCAGCGGGACGATGGCCTCTGGGCCGGCTTCACCGGCAAGCCCGGTGGAGCCTGCTGCAAACTTGAACAGGGTCGGACTGGTCAGGATTTGGCTGGACAGGCCGGAAATGCCGCCCGAGAACTCGCCGCCCTTGGCAAGCCGGGGGCCATTGAACGTGAGTCCAGAACCCAACCCCATAGTGGAGTTCTGCCCCGCCATCCCGGACGCCAAGGAGAACTGAGAAGAGTTCGCTGCCGTTGAAGCTGCACTACTAAACAACCCCATCGCGGCTGTGCCTAGCATGGTGAACAAAGGACTCATCGCCGCCTTCATCGTCATCCGTGCAAGGTCTGCCATGATAGATGCCGCCAGGGACCTGAAGTTGAGCTTGCCCGTCGTCGCAAACTTCTCCAGGGCTGATTCCATCTGGTTCATGGAGGACACGAATGCGGCCTTAGCCAACGTGGCGTAGTTCTGGGTCTGCATGGCGTACTCGGACATGCCTTCCCTCAGACCCTCTTGCCAAGTCCCGGCAGTCTTACTTACCAGTTGCTCTCGCTCTAGTCTGTACTTGGCAACAGCCTTTGCTGCTTCCTCGGACCCGGCAGCGACCTGGGCAAGCAGGTTGGGCAGGTCCCTGTCAATCTGGTCAATACGATCCTTCGCCAGTTGCCGGTCCACAGCCGGGGTGTAGAGTTGGCCGGTGCCCATTGTGCTGGCGGACTTCGCCGTAGCGATTTTTTCCTTGTACTCCTCAGCACCACGGGCCAGAGGTTTTTCAGCTTCCTTGGTCTTGTACTCCTCTGTCCGCTTCTTACCTTCAACCCCCTGCTCATCTCTTTGCGCATTCAGGTCCGCGTACCTCCAGGCATCCTTGGGGTCCTTAGATGTTTTAAGGTTCTCCATCTCAAGTCTGTGCTGTGCATCAAACTTGGCGAGATAGGCTTTCTCAAAATCATGCTGCCGGGTATAGGTGCGGGCCTGGATGTTAAGGAGTTCTGCCTCCCATTTCTTGTCATACTCTTCGAGTTGGGCTTTTCCTTCACCCACCCTTGATCTGCGTTGCTCAGACAGAACATCAATCTGACTTGCCCGGTTGACTGCCGACGTAGGGTCCTTAGCTTCAAGTTTTCTCGCTCTCTCGAGTTGTGCATCGAGAACAGCAAGGTCATGAGCAGTGTGGGCCTCGATCAGGCTACGCTTTGACAGATTTCCTAAACGCTCCTCTGCCTCGCTCCGTTTAATAGACGTATTGAGTCGGGCTTCTTCCAGCTTTAGAGCGGCTTCTGCATGAGCCTGCGAACCTAGCAAGGCGGACAGTTCCGCAGACTTACCTGAGATTCCGCTATCAATAAGACCTAGGTCTCCCTTTGACTTACCATCAGTAATGTCCTTCCTTTGAGCTTTAAGCGCAATGATGTCGTTATTTAGTTTGCGCTGTTTTCCAAGCCACGAGGACCCTTCAGCTATGTCCTGGGCGTCCTTGTCCTTTTTGTCCTGCACAGCCTTAGCACTAGAGCTATCCGAAGCAGCTTTTTCTGCGTCCATCTGGGACTGGAGGGCAGCTTTGGCCTCATCATCTATCTGCCTACGGGTTTTACCTGTTGAAGACTTGGTAGCCCTTGAGTTACCCCCCACAACTTCACTACCGTTGTACCCACGCATGTGCTGGCGAGCTTCAATTAGCTTTATCTGGTCTGCCAGGGGTACTGGTCTGCCCATTCCCTCCATAGAGTCCCAGGCACCAGAGGCTGCTTTTCTAATACGCTCCCATACGGACTGTAGTTTATTAAGCTGTTGCTCAGTTTCTCCCATTCGGTTGTTGAACTTATTGGCAAGTTCTGTCTGTGCCTCCGTCCATTTCCCTTGGGCCTGAAGGTTCTCAATATGGGTTTGCTCAGACACACTCAAGAAGTGGAACTGGGAATTAAGTTCTTCAGCCCCCTTCTTTGGGTCTGCTAGTGCCTTAACCAAAGCCCCGGTGGCTTTGGGGATTGTATCCCCTGTAACCTTTGCATAGGTCCCCACAGAGCTAATGAGAGGTAGCATTGCTGAGGCACTGACTTTGCCTGAAGCAACAGCCTCCGTAACAATTGCTTTAGACTCAGCAATGGTGAGGTGGGAATGCTTTTCCAGTGCCTCAGACATTGAGCGCATAGAGCTGCTGGTTTGCCCTGAGATATTACCCGTAGAAACCATAGCCATGTTCATGGCTTGGAATTCCTTAGCCCCATCATTCAGGGCCTTTGCGAGTACAGCCAGAGCGCCTACAGGGGCTACTACACGAGTAGCAAGCCCTATCATTGCGCTCCCACTCAGCCCACTATAACTAAATAGGGAGATAAGAGAGCCAGGAATACGGTTCGTGTACCCACTCATGTACTCATGGAGCATGACGAACAACTCACGCACAGAGTTGTTCGTTAGCTTAACTTTTTCCCCCAACATGTCAAAGGAAGGTAATACGTGCCGGTGTGACTCCCCGACTTCCTTAACCTTCTTCTTGTACTGCTCCAACGTACCAATGTTATTGGTGAGCGTCGTGCCAAACTTCTGAGCAGCCGCTTCCGGGCCATGCTCATCCTGCACAGCCTTGGCAACGAACAGCTTCTGCCCATAGGTCGTGTAACCCATACGGGCCGGGTCGTTGGTGGCGTTTTGGGAGGTACGGGCTATGCTTGCCCTCTCTGCGTTCTCCCTTTCAGCAAGCAGGCCCTGCCACTTGCTGTTGGTCTCTTTCTCAAGTGCAATTCGATCCTTGCCTCGCTGCTTGGCTAGTTCAAGGTCCCTAGACTGGGATACTGTCGTCTGGGCCTCCATCTTCTTCTGCGTGTCCAGGTGATTGGCCACCTGAACTGCCCGAAGCTGTTTCTCCTCCGCAACCGATTGCTTCAGCGCCGCCGTTGACTCAGTCAGGCCCTGCAACTGGTCCTGAGTCATGTCAGACGTGGCCTTCGTGGAAACCCGCGAACCATCAGCCAGGGTCTGACTCCAGGACTGGACAACAGCCTTGGACATGTTCATGCCCTTGTTGTACCCTTCGGTGGCGTCCTTGGCCTTGTCCAGCTTGGCCGTCAGGGTCTCAACTTCTTTCTGGAGCGTGGCGAGTTGAGCAGCGTCGGCCCCCGCACCTTGCCCGAGTGCAGCCATGGCCGACTTAGCAGCAGTAAGTCGGGTCTCAAACGATTTGAGCGCCGGTTCAGCGCCACTGGTGTCAACTACCAGCCGGATTGTCGAGATGTCGTCAGCCATGTCATACCCTCCTTACGAGGTCTTGGATTTCTCTGCGTAGTGGCTCAGGGCCACTCCGTCTAATGCTTTAACGATTCGGAACAGCTTTGCGCCCTCGTCCCCGGCCACTCCAGAGATGGCAAGGTAGGCCGCAATTTCACTGATCCTAATGGGGTTGGCCCCATACCCATTACTGTCCCGAGAAGCGTCCAGGGCGCAGAAGGATTGCCAGTAGTCCCGGCACTCTGGAAGCAACTTGGGGCGGTTCTGTAGAGCCGGAACGTGCTGGCCGGACTTGGCAAGCTGCTCCAGAAACTCCACAGAACCGCCCCACTGTAGTTGCCAGCGGAGTGCCGCTATCAGTTTCCCGTTTGGGTCGCCTCGGCTTGCACCTTGTAGTTGTCGATGTCGATGGCAACCGCTTCCACGACGATGCGGAAGTCCTTCACCGCCAGGAATTCCTTGGCCTTGTCCACGGAGTACGGCACGGGGTCGTTCTTGTAGGTGATGCCATCCCATCCCAGCAGGATGAACTGAGCCATCGCACCACAGCGCAAGGTCTCCCACAGGTCGTCGCCGCCCGTCTTGGCAAGTGCCTCGGCGTTCTGCTCACGCAGAGTGTCACATGCCTTGACGAAGCCCTTGTTGCCGAAGCGGGCCACGAGAATGCGGCCACCCCCGGCCAGGGTCTTCCAGGTGCCGTTGTTTTCCAGCACGGGATCGGTGGTGAAGTCGAAAAAGATGTCGGTCATGGGTGTCCTTATTGGTGTCTTGAGAGGGCGAGGTTTCCCCCCGCCCGTGGGTTTAGGCCCCGAACCGACCCAGCAAGGCCATCTTGCCAGTGGTCGTGTCCAGGAAGCCTTCGTAGGTGATGTCCAGCATCACGTCCGTGTCGGAGTTGCCGCCAGTACGCTTGACGGCGGTGTACTTCACGTAGGGGATGGTGAAGGCGTAACCGTTGCCCGTCGTGTCCGAAACGTGCCACACCAGGCTGGTGCCGGTGTTGTTCAGGAACTTGTCGTAGAGCGCACCATTGCTCAGGTACACACTCATGGACCCCTTGACCGCAACGTGGCCGGAAGCGATGTTCGCGCTACCAAGGATGCCAACAGCCTTCTGCTCACGCAGGGTGTTGTCGACCTCCAGCTTCAGGTCCTTGATGAAGGTCCCGGACAGGGCCACACCACCCTCCAACAGCGTCCCGAAACCCGTCACGGCATTGATGAGGCCGTAGGTCTGGGAAGCGGTCGGGCTGGCAGCAAGGCCGGTGGAGGCAGCTCGGGCCGCGCCCGTGCCCATGAAGTCGAAGGTGCCGGTGACGATGGAACCCGAGGCGAAGTTCAGGGCCATCTTGCTGATGACCAGACCCTTGTAGAGGAAGAACTGGCCCACGTCCGTCAGTTGGCTCTCGATGGAGAAGCTGGTCTGGGTCGTGCCGTTCGCCACACGGGAACTGGAGATCACGCAAGCTGCCACGGCAGCGCGGGAACCCGTACCTGGCAGAACCGTGCCCGCGTCCAGGGTGATGACGGTGGACGTGGGCGCGGTCGTGCCATGAACCTGCACGATTGCCATGTCAGCCGCATCACTCGGAGCGCGGAGCATGAGCCACTGACCACAGGCCAGGGTAGTAAAGGCATCGTTGCCGGTGGGCGCGGTGCCTGCCGTGATGGTGTTGGTGGTGGAGTTCAGGGTCAGCGCGACGGCTGCGCCCTTGCCGTTGGTGCCGTACTGGACCCAGGCACCTTGCAGGGCCGCAGCCATCAGGGTGTCGAATTCCTTGTAGGAAAGTTCGAACGGGATGGCCCCGGCCACGGAGGCATCGACCGGGACGGTGTCCACGGTTTGCCGGTCGGCGCGGATTTGCTTGGAATTTTCGTACTTCTGATTGAATTCCAGGGTTTCGTCCGTCACACGGAGAAACGCGGCGGACACGGTCGGGGTCACGCCGATGGTAGTTTCAGGCGTGTACGCAACCTGTTTTCTGCTGTTCGATGCCAGGCCCATGTTGTTCTCCTTTTAGGCGCAATTTGTCAAATTATAGGGCTTTTCAAAACCCCGTACAAGGTTTATCCGATGCTGTCAAACCAGAATGGCACGACGAGTTCTTGGCTGTCCCACCCGTGCCGGGAATCGCTTTTTCCCGGCATCGGGTTTGTGGTCACGACCGGGGCAAGGGTTTTGTTGCGGAACCGCATGGTCAGGTACTTCAGCAGGTTATTGCTGGAAAGCCCGGTCGATCCCTGAAGATTGAAAATGTTCAGAATGAAGCTACCATATACGCGCTGATTGGCATTGACGCCCACACCTGTAGACTTTGAATGATCCCACCGCACGTCCACGAAGACAAAGGGGGATGAGACAGTGTCAGTATCGACAGGGTCAGCGTACTCAATGTCCAGATCAGGGAAGTCCGTAGTGATCTGCTGAAGCTGCTGTACCAAGGCAGCACGAGCCGCAGCATAGTCAGGCCCTACTCCATCCGTGGTCGGGATCGTAATCAGCCTGCTCATACGGGAAAGCCTCCGCTTTTAAACACACCCATGTATCGGGCAATGACCGCGCCCTTGCCTGCATTCTCAGGCCGGAACTTGATCTGGTTGGACTCAATCTTCCAGGCGTAGAACTGGTCATGGTGAGCGGTGTTGGAGATGTTGATTACGTCTCCGAGTTTGACTTCATTGATTCTTGGAGTGCCACGGGAAATGGCGTAACCCACAGCCGCCTGATTCCCTGCACTGAACTTTGGAGCAGCAAACCCACGAATACGCCCGTAGTCCCCAATGACAAAGGTCGGAGCGCCAAGTGCGTCAAGTTCAAAGCTGTAGTCAACAGAGTTGATCCCCACCTTCCAGTTGGCAGCGAAGTCGCCCGATGCTTGCGGGGATTGCTGGGCCAGAAACGTCAGGGCTGAAGTGGCAGTGTCCTTGACCTTTTTCAGTGCCTCGGCCCTGACAGCCGCAAGCCACCCATCAATCTGGGCATTTACTGTTTCAAGGTTGCTGACCTTTATCACGCCAACCTCGTGTGCAGGGACCAGCAGTCGCCTTCACCCCTGATGCCGAGAATGGTGTAGTCCAGGCCCGAGTAGCTTAGGTTGCTACCAGTCGTCGGAGTGGCATCGGCCTTCCGCACGATCATCTGCAAGTCCCCTCGGTGGTACTGGACCGTGCCTTGGGACAGGTACTTGAAACCCTCCTGCCAACGCATGACGAGAGCCGTTACGACTGAGGACGTGGTGGTGTTCGTGTCCGCGACCGGAGAGTAGACGCTGGTGGAAAGTGCCACCACGGTGATGCTCGGGTTGGCAAGTTCTTGGGCCTTGACCTCCAGGTACCCGGAGGCGGTGTCGTACTGGTTCTGGCAAATGTGGTTGGTGCCGCCCAGGCCGATGATGGCGTTGTCGGGCACGGCCTCGTTCACACCGAGGTAGAAGGACACGTCGTTGAACACGGTGCTGGTCTCGGACGGGTCCTTGACATCCTTCTGCCACACCTTGCCGACGTAGGCAGTGGTGCCACCCGCGCCCGCGATTGCCTGGGCAAACGTGCGAATGGTTGCCAGTCCGTCAGCCTTGTGGATTTCCCAGTTGCTGCGGAGCATGTCCCCGAACCAGTAGTCGGGAAAGGCATCGCCAATGATGTAGGCCACGCCATCAAGCAGCACTGTGTTCCTCGGTGGGCGCACCACCGAGGGTCCCACAATGAGAATGCGCCGGGCCGCGATCTGGGTATCTCGCAAGGGTTTCTTGGACGTGTCCAGAGAACCCGTAAACGTGTTCGTGCCCCAGGCGTCCCGACAGGGTACGTTCCCGAAGAAGGCTACGGTCTGGGCAAGTTTCACTTAACCCACCGTGACCCGGTCGGAACTCGGGGACCCCGAGAGCATAAAGGTGCGGAGCGGGGTATCGACGAGGGCCGCGTTCACGGCCCCGTAGGCTTTTACGAGCCGGTCCAGGTTTCTGTTGAACGCCTTGTCGATTCGGGCAAGGGTGTCCTGGTACGGGTTTGTGCCGAACCTCTGCATCATGCTCTTGCCGTCTGTCATCTCCTTGGGGGAGAACATGGGCAGAGCAGAGCCAAGCTGTTTTGCCACGGCATAGGTGGCAAACAGCTTGGTTGCAGTAACGAACGCGGCCTGGATGTCAGACTGCGTGGACGGGTCAAGGGCATCGACGGTGGCAAATACAGACGGCAGGCTAGGGCCAACATCCACAAGCTCGGTCTGTAGGCTCATGTCATACACGGACAGGCCGAGAGTCGCGTCAGTCAGTTCGTTGTCTGTGACACCCAGGACGGCACGGACATCATCGTAGGTCGTGTATGAAGTGATTGCCACGGCTTAATCCTTTTGCCCTACTTCTCGGCCTTGTGGGCCTTGATCTTTGGAAGCAAATGCGAGGTCCCAGGCGTTCGCCCACCTGTGGGGTTGGGGCACTTCGGGTGCAACTTTCGGCTGGGTCGGGGGTGCCTTGTAGGGCATCTTCAGGGGCACGGCCATACTTTATCCCTTCAAGTTGGTATTGACGAAGCGTACCCGTTTGTGCTTTCGATGTCAATGTTTGAAGTTGGAACTGTCAAGTTCAGGGATTTCACCCAGGCTTGGTAGGCGGATTCCCGTGTGGGGCCTTGGCCGGGGAGCGTTCCAGGGCTGGCGCAGGTCCAGGTGTGAAGGTATCTTGTGAGTACAGGTTTGCATTCCATGCGAGTATTCTTTCGTGGACTCGGGAATGGGTATTTTAACATGTGGGTGTTGTAGATCGGGCTTGACATGGATGTTTGGAGGTCGTATTCTTCGGTTGTGCTACTAACAAGGAGAAGAATAAAATGCCGAAAAAGCTCACGCAACAGCAGTTCATGGACAAGCTCCCCCAGAAGGTTCTGGATGCCTTGGACCTGTCCAGGTACGTCTACTGTGGGAATACTGGTAAATCTACTGTGGTATGTCCTGTTCACGGGGAATACCAGGCTGCGGCTTCTACCCTGCTTCAGGGGTGTACATGTGCTAAGTGTTTTCGTGCCTCACAGATAGGGGACTATGGGGTATCAAAGGAAGAGTTCATCCGTAGGTACAAAGCAAGTGACAGGACTGGTCTGGACTTCACCGACTCTGTATGGAAGGGAACTAACAAAAAGCTGATAGCCGTTTGCCATCTACACGGAGAAGTCCCAATAAACCCAAGCAGCTTAATGAGTCGTGGGTCAGGCTGTGGTAAGTGTGGGGATATTAAAGGAGGTAAGGCAAATAGGAATACACCTGAAAAGTTCCTAAAGCAGTGCAGGGAAGTGCATGGTGATCGCTATGACTACTCAAAGGCAGTTTATGTCACTAGCAATCACCCGGTTGAGATTGTGTGTAGAGACCATGGTTCATTCTTCCCAGTCCCCTGTAATTTTATAAGTCGCCGGAGCGGATGTCCTGAGTGCGGCAAAATATCTGTTGGGCTACAGTCTAGAAAGTCATTAACTCATTACGTTAGTAAGTTCAGGGAAGTGCATGGGGATAAATTCGAGTATAAGGACTTGACTTATACAGGTACGTCTGCCTTTGTCACCGTGGTATGCCCGGTACACGGAGAATTTACCCAAAGAGTTGCAGACCACCAAAGGGGTATAGGGTGCTCTAGGTGCTCACTTCCTGTCCATGATACCCAATCATTCATACTGGAAGCTACGAGAGTACATGGGGGCTACTACGACTATTCAAAGGCTGAGTATAAGAGAGCCGTGGATAAGGTTGAGATTATTTGCCCAGAACACGGACCGTTCTGGCAAATCCCTACACATCATGTGCATACGGGTAATGGCTGTAGGTTATGCGCTAACCGAGGTTTTGACCCAGATAAACCAGCCACATTCTACGTGTACAAGGTGGATTCCAGCCTTGGAGAGTTTGTAGGGTTTGGTATTACTGGGAACATACAGGTTCGGCATGAACAGCACTGCGAGTCATTTACTGAGGCAGGAGCTATAGGAACCCTTCTACATACGTATGACTTCATAGAAGGTCAATATGCAAAGGAACTGGAGCGGTATATTATCAAGAATCTTCCTATAGCTTCATCAGGGGTAGACGGGTTCAAAAGTGAGGCGTTGGTATGGGAAATGTACGGAGGGCTAGTTGATATTGCACATCGGTTCCATGAACTGATGGGGAATGCAGAGCTAGGAGCGTAAATAAGCAAAAGCCCGGAGTGATCCGGGCTTTTGCTTATGCTAGGACTTGCTTAGAAGGTCAGCACATCCCAGGCATCATCCTGCAATCTATAGGATATGGAACCAAAATCCATCCGCATACCTGTTCCACGCTTGAGCACGAACTGTTCTACGGCAGTATAACTAATGCTCGAACTCGACACCGTATGGATCCCGAACTGTTTGTCAAGGCCCATGATGGTCCCAGACGGCCAGCGTGGGTCCACAGTGATAAAGACCTTAACATCCGGTTCCCACAGGGGATTGGCAACGCTCAGTTCCGAGTTGATACGCGGGGACTGGTTGTTGTCAGTGAAGATGGTCGGGCGACCAACGCGGTTTTGCAGAGCCAAAGCGCCGTCGATGTCAGTGACAACGTGGGTGATCTTGCGCTTCAGACCGTTGTTCCACAGGTACTTCATCCAGGCGGTCTGGGTCAGCACACCAGCAGTGGTGCAGGCCGGGTCAAAGCTGACGGCGGTACGAACCTTACCGTCAATACTGGACAGAGCAGCAGTGCCCAGGTCAGCGTCACCCACCAGCATGGAGTTCAGTGCGTCCAGAGCGATCTGGTTGGCGTCCTGGGCTTGAGCACGGGCGATTGCCAGAGCAGTCAGGTCCAGCGTTACATTAGCAACTGCCTGAGATGAAAACTCGATACCGAGCGACCTGACGGGAATTGACCGACTCACTTCCGACACGGTGATGCCAAGCATCGAGGACGGGTAAGCAAGCTGGCCGATGACTTGACTACGAGCACCGTTCGGGTTGCTGTAGTTCAGGATCGGGCGAATGAAGCGGTCGTTGGAGATGGAGTCTTCCACAGCAACCATGTCTCGGAACGCCACCGGGTTCATCGTCAGGTTGGAGAGAAGCTGGTTCTCGATGGCCGACAAGATGGCGGCGGGGAAGATGATACGGGAGGTCGGCACTGCGTCCTTGGTCAGGACACCAGCTTCCATACGCGGACGGCCATTCAGGATGGCGTCCATGGAGGACGACTTAACGCCGTACTCACGGTCGGCGTGCATGACCAGACCTTCGGACGCACACAGTTGCTCGAACGCCGTGCCGTACTTGTCGGCATTGGTGTCGTACTGGCTGTTGATCCACTGGGGGAAGGTCATGTCATTGTCAGCCGCCATGCGGTACATGGAGACATCGACGGGGATTTGCTGGGTATTGCCAGCGCGGTCAAGAATTGCGGCCATTTATTGTTCTCCTTTTGGGCGCTGAATTAGTAATTCACACGTTTGATGACGATCTGGGTGCCGACTGCGCCCGTGCCCACGTCACCGAGGGAGACGATGCGCCAGCCATAGACAGACAGCTTGATCTGCTCAGGAATGTCAGACCAGGCCGCAGGCGTGGTGCCCGGTTGGTGCGTGGCCGTGCGGACGTTCTGACCAGAGAAGGAAGCCATGGCAGTGCCCAGTGCGGTCTGGGTGCCAGCCACCACGTAGTCGCCAATGGCGGCGGTGCCGGTGCCGGAAGCCTCAGCGCCGTCGTAGGTGACAGCCTTGGTCTCGTCGTCTTGCAGGGAGCCGATACGGTAGCCGTCAGCGGTGGCGCTGTTCAGGCCCACGCAGAAGCCTTCGATGGGGTCGCCAGCAGAGCACAGGCCGAAGGCGGAATCGCCAATCAGCTTGACGGCCTTGCCTTTGTCCGCGTCAGCGAACAGGGCCGAGGTGGTGCCGAATCGGGCGGTTTCGAGATCGCCGCCGATGTATTCACGAATCAGGAATTTTGCCATTTGTTATTCTCCTTGTGGGATGGCGTTGTCAATTACCGCTTTGCAGCGGAAAGGCGGGGACGGGCGGCTTGAATACGCGCACGTTGAGCAGCCGTCAGTTCAGGTGCGTCCTTTTCAGGCTCACCTGCCGACACAGCGGCAACGCCACCGGCCTTGAACTGGGTCTGGAACTTCTCCTTCAGAGAAGCGTGTTGGGCAAGGACCTGGACAGCAGAGGAAGTCGACATGTCCAGGGCGGAACCGCCCAGGGCGATGCTCATGTTGCTGACGGACTTGCAGGCGATTTCCATCAGGCCCGCATGAGCGGACTGGAAGTCTTCCTGGGTCTTCTTCAGACCGGCCAGTTCGACGTTGGCAGACAACAGGGCCGCGTCCTTTTCCTTGATCTGCGCTTGCAGGAAGGAGATGACATCAGCTTGGGGAGCCGGGGCGGCTTCGACCACGGGCGCAGCAGCGGCAACGGGTTCAACCACGGGAGCCGCAGCTTCCACGGGTTCGGCTACAACAGCAGCGGGGGCACCTGCCACCACACCACCTTCAGCCATGGCGGCGATTGCCGCGTCAGTCAGTGCTTTTTTCATCATCCCTCCTTGTGGGTTTTGCATATTATTGAGGTTTGATGTACTCGCGTCAAGTTGTTTTTGACAAACACTTGACATCAGTGTATCAAAGCTGGTCACGCCCTTAATCAGGCCCACGTCAGCCGCCGCTTGGCCGATGAACTCACGTCCCTGCCCCATGTGCTCTTGCACGTAGGCCAAGGATTTGCCTGTCATGTCTGCGACGTGTTGGGAGAAGATGAGGTCCGTGGCGTCCACAGAAGCCTGGAGTTGGGCCTTACCCTCAGCGGACAAGGGTTCCACGGAGTTGGCAAGTGCCTTGTACTTGCCCGACCGTACCACCGTCGCCGTCACGCCATCAGCCGCCATCTGCTTGCTGTACTCCACATGGGTACAGAGCACACCAATGGAGCCGACCATGGCCGTGTTCTCGGCATAGACCTCGCCCGCCGCACAGCCCAGCCAGTAAGCGGCGGAAGCCATCGAACCCCCGGCAAAGGCGTACACCGGCTTGACCTTGTCGTTCACCATGCGGATAAGGTTAGCGGTGTCGGCCACGCCATTGACTGCGCCGCCGCCCGAGTCCACGTCCAGGACGATGGACTTGATGTCAGCATTGGTCGCGGCATAGACCAGGGCCGAGCGCAGGGCCGGGTAGCTAGTCCGTCCAAGGTACTCATTCACCCAGGAATCGGAGTTGGTCAGGGCACCTTTGACGTTAATTACCGCGACCCCATCCGTCACAGACGAGATGAGGTAGGGCACGTCGTTTTCATCATCGGTGCCATCATCGTAGGGGCCAGCCAGGAGCTTGGCCTGGGCCTGCTCCTCCATGGCGAGGTGGGCCTGGAGGGATTGCTCCGTGCCCGCCCACAGTTTGTCTTGCGGAATTTTCATGGGTTAGCCCCGGTTATCAGTGGGAAGTGCAGGATCGGCCTGGGCCTTGCCTCGGAACCAGGACGCAACCCCAAGGATGCCCCCAATGGCAAGGGTGATGTCCGGGGAGAGCGTGACCGGGGCCTTGCCCATC
>JAHFCR010000061.1:16712-19211 GCA_023249405.1 Peptococcaceae bacterium
GTTATCAGTGGGAAGTGCAGGATCGGCCTGGGCCTTGCCTCGGAACCAGGACGCAACCCCAAGGATGCCCCCAATGGCAAGGGTGATGTCCGGGGAGAGCGTGACCGGGGCCTTGCCCATCAGGGGGAGTGCCCAAAGCGCCGTGACATAGAGACCAAAGGTGAATCCGATGAACGGACGCCAGGTGTATGTAGGAAAGTGGTCGGACTTTGCCTCGGATTGGATTGAAGCATTAACCGCCTGGATGCGCTGAGTGTCAGCAGCAAGCTCATTGTCCGCGTGCGCGAATACCAGCTTCTTGATCTCAACATCGTGGTCGGCCTCGATCTGCTTCAGTTTGACAGCGGCATCCGGGTTGGTAGTCAGGGCCTGGGCTACATCGTCAGGAGCGTGGGCAGTACCAAGAGCAGCAGCAATAAGCCCGCCGACAGCCCCACCAGCAGGCCCACCAAGAACGGTTCCCAAAAGCGGTGCGGCTTTTGATACCTCATTGGCTACATCTTTCCAGTCCATTATTTCCACTCCCCAGTCATAAACATTTGACGTTCCCGGTCCCGACGCTTGACCAGTCCAGGCAGAACGGCCTCACCACAATGAACCCACTTGTGGAACTCATCAGCCGCATGCTCGTACTCCTTGGCACAGACGAGTTTCCAGAGGGTAGAGTTGCCCAAGGTGCGGCACCCAAGGTTGTAAGCGAAGCTCACCAGGGCGTCGAACTGGCCCTGGGTGAAGGTCATGTTGCAGCCGTTGAGCCACTTCTCCACCGGGGCCACGTCACCTTTGAGCAGGTCGTTGGCGACACCCTCGTTGATGCTGTCGTTCTTGTGGACATCAGCCCCGGTATGCCCGTAGCCGATGGTCAGCTTGCCCGCAGGGCAGTAGTAAGCACTCAGGCTCAGGCCCTCAGACTGCTTGATGAGGCTTAGGCAAATATCAGACGCATTCATGTTGCACCTCAAATAAGTTTTGCAGCGTGGGCAATTACGGCCCCACCACCACCCAGCACAAGGTAGATGAGCTTTTCCACCCATGCCTCAGTCTTGTTGTGGCCGGGTTGGGCAAGTTCCAGAGTCCTCATTCGAGTCTCCAGCAATTCCATTGAGCGGAAGGCACGTTCGACCGATTCGCCCAGGCGGGTCTGTCGTTCCTCAATCAGGATCATTTTGCTCACGCTCAGGGCAAGGCTCTTCATTGATTCCTTGATTTCAGTCACGTCGCCTCGCATCTCGCGCACGTCCATCTTGACCTCATTAACCTCCTTGGCATGAGTTTGGAGGGCGCGGTCGGTCGCACGGCGTTCGGGACCATTCCAGGATTCATCTGCCATCATCAGCCTCTCAGGTTGACCACTTCAGCTTTCTGAGGGTCTGATTTGTTGTTTTGGGATTTGACGCCCTTGGGGGCATCCGAATTGAGATTCTGGTTCAGGGTGCTGCCGTTGTTGCTGGACCCATCCACCAAAGAGTTCTGACCGGCTGCGCCCGAAGACTTGAACATCGTCCCGCTCAACGGCTTAAACCCGGCAGGCGGCAAGTTGCCTGTGAGTTGGATCGAAGCCTCTTCATCCGTGATGAAGCCAAGGCTCAACAACTCCAGGACGCGGGACTGATCCACCGCCCGGAACGAGGCAAGTTCTGCGGCAGGGCGCAGATCAATCGCCGCGTAGCGGTATTCAACGTAGATGTCGTAACCCATCAGGCGCACGGCCAGGGTCAGCAGGCGGGACCACATTTCGTTCAGCTTCATCTGAATGCCCGCCACGTTCTTCATGAACAGCATGGTTTCAGTGGAAGCGATATTGGAACTGGCAGTGCCGTGGCCGAGGATGGCGGGAAGCACCTTGGCCCCCGTTGCCTGCTTGGCATTGATGAGGTCCTGGATGACTTTGTACTCGTCGCTCAGGTTGCTGCTGCCGTTGTTCAGCATTTCCACGACGATGGAATCCAGATGGACAAGTGCATCCTCCGGGTTCAGGCCGTTGACCATGTTCTGCACCTGGGCCACGACCTGATTCACGTACTGCATACGCTTTTCGTCGTCATGACGGGCCGCGTCAGGCATGTATTTAACCAGCGTGTCCTCGATCACCTGCACGTCCACTCGCGGGTGAATGGCCCGTTGCATGACCCGGCGCATGTCGTTCAGGAACTCATGGGCTTGCTGCGTCGGCTGGAGCGCGGATTCCAGAGGGGAATCGCTGTAGGTGTGCTTCATGTCCTGGTCTAGCGCCACATACACGAAGGCGGGCGTGTCCAGGTCAATGTACTGACCACCGAGGTACTGCATGGGCCGAAGCACACCCTTGTTCGGGTCCGGGTAGAACTTCAGGTCGAAGACGCTGACCGGCTGCACCCGCGTGGGCAAGGCTTGCTTGTCCAGGATCAGTTCCCCAGAGCAGGAACCGTACAGCATGAGTTCCTTGACCCAGGACTCGGACACGCTGTTCATGCTCATGCTGTAGGAGAACCCGTCAGCGTAATTGGTGAGGATGTCCAG
>JAHFCR010000121.1:0-968 GCA_023249405.1 Peptococcaceae bacterium
GATCAGGAAAGGGGCGCCTTGGCTGGTGCTCCTTTTAATTTTGTACATTGGAGAACCAAAAGCGGGGCAAGAAAGAGGTAGTGGCAATTCCCTCGTGCCCGGCAAAAGCCCCGGGCGTGAGGCCCCGGGGCTCCAAATGCCAGGGAGACCGCAAAAAAGTCGAACCTTGTTGCGAATCAGTCTTAGTTAATGCCGAGAATGAGCAGGATCAGGATCAGGAAAAGCAGGAACACCAACATTGTACTGCCGCCCCAGGCTACGCCCTTGGCTTCAACCTCAGACATGAAAATACCTCCTTAAGATTTAAAGGATTCCACTCGGCGGAGTGGGTCTCAGCCTATAATATGTCAAACCGTACCGTAGTGTTAATTGGAGCGCCGGCGGATGCTAAAAAGTCTGTCAGGCCTCAAAAAAAACGGCACGGGTTTTTGCCCCGTGCCGGTCTGAATCATTCCGGGCAATTAGATATTCATGATCTCTGCAGGTAGATCTCCAGGGTCTGTGAACTGACTCGCCAGGCGAAATCAGTGATCACGAACTGGATACCGCTGATCTGCACCTTGCTGTTAACCAGGCTGTAGGTGGTGCTATTGTAAGTAAAATGCGACTGGTCGGTGAAGGTGATGCTGTCAAAGCTCCGCCAGCCTCCACCGGCGTAAATGGTGTCGGTGCTGCCGGCCCCGTCCTGGTAGACGGCGTTGTTGAGGTAGAAAACGTATTCCTCCGGCTGGCTGGTGATGCCGCCGGTCGTCAATGTGCCGGAGGACTTGGTGGCGTCTATTATCGTTATTTGCAAATTGGTATCGTAGTCGATGTTATTTATAGCGTAAGGGATGCTGTCGATCCAGCATAGGAACCCGCTATTATTTACGGTGTACTGGTGGTTGTTGATACGGATCACATTGCGCTTTACCACCAGGAGTTTATCCAGGCTGTAGGTATCGCCGCCCATGATGATCTGGACATCG
>JAHFCR010000121.1:978-3316 GCA_023249405.1 Peptococcaceae bacterium
TGGACATCGCTGGCGTTCTGGTACTTGTCGTTGATCCGTACCCAGGAGTCTGCGCTGCTTTCAGTGCAGTAGAAAAAGAACTTTTTATTGGTAATTTGTAAATTTGAAAGCTTATAGAAGGTGGTGTTGATGACCATGGCGACCTGATCGGGGGCATAGGTCTTGTCATCGTCGATAAAATTGCCCGAAGCATCTATTGTCACATTTGATAGATTGTACTTTTCGCCGTTGACGATGAAGAACAAGGTGTTGATGCTGCTCAGGCTTAAGGACTGGTTATCCACGAGGATGGAGGAGATGTCCGATAAGTTAAGGCTGTTCATCACCACCGGAGGTATAGCCGTCAGGCTCAGGTTGACACCGCTGCTGCTGAAACTGATCCCCGTGATGGCATAGAAATCGGAGCCCAGAGCGACGGCAACCTGGGTATTATTGATATCGTAGGACGTGCTGGAGACTTTGACCGTATGCGTGTCCACCAATTCCGCATCTGACAGGTAGCAGCTGCTGTTTTTAATGCCAATATACAGTTTGACAAAATCGGCGTTGTACTTATAGCTGTTATAGGTAAGGGAGTCCAGCTTGATGCCGGCGGGAGTGGCCAGAACGTCGCTGCCGCTGATGCTCAGGCCGCAGTTCTCGTAGCGGGTGTTATTGATCACCAGGTCTGGGTTGCCACTGGCGGCGTTCTGGGGGAAGGGGAAGGAGCTGTTGATGAGAATTAGCTTCCCCGCCAGGCTGAGGGAGATGATCCGGACATTGGTATTATTCTGCTTGAGGTAGACCGGAGCGCTTGCCAGGTCGTAGCGGGTGCTCTGGAGCACAAGGCCTGTGGCGCCGGGATTATCGCTAGTGCTGCCTTGATTTGGAGTGGCCGGCGTACCGGTTTTATTCAGCAGGTTGGACAGCATGGCACAGGCCTCGCCTCGCTTGACTCCACTGTAGGGGAGAAAAGTGCCGTCCGTGTACCCGTGCATCAGGCCCTCGGTGTAGGCTGTCTTGATGTAGCCGCGGTACATGCTCTTGGCCACCTGGGCGCTGTCCTTGAAGGTCGTGGCGGTGAGGTCCGGTTGCTCGCCCAGCGCTCTGACCATCATGGCGGCAGCCTCGCTGCGCAGGATCGGATCGTCCGGCTTCAGTCCCTTGGGGTACTCGCTCACGATCAGGATACCCTTTTGCACCGCCTCGGCAATCTGGGCGTGCGCCCAGTGTGTGGATGTGTCGCTGAAGGCGGCCGTGGCGGAACTGGATGAGGGCGTGATCCCCATGCCGTTAAGCAGGATGCAGGTAAACTCCGCCCGGCTGATCGGCTTGTCCGGCTGGAAGGTTCCGTCCGGGTAGCCGTCGATAAACCCCTTGGATGCTAAGGAGAGGATGTTGTCTTTTGCCCAGTGGTTTTGGATGTCGGTGAACTGCGACGCCGCGGCTGCTATTGCGGGCAATGCCAGGAACAACAATGCTCCCAGCAGCATCAGAGGAACCACTCTTTTTTTCATCGGTATTGCCCTCCCCTAGTCGGCATTAGGAACGAACGTGTATTTACTAAATATAGAGCAGTCTGGTTTGAGGCAGGATTATCCCGGTCATGCTTATTTTACCAGAACTGACTTTCTCTCTGCAATGAAGTTTTGACGCCTGTGAACTTGCGACCGGCTCTGGGAGACTGCGCAGACCTGCCCGATTGTTGCTCTTGCCCTCTGATATGATAAAATAGGGATTGATAAAAAGGTAATAATTACAAAATGATGCTGATAGGATAACCTGGATGAAAGGAATGAGCCGGCTTTGAGAGAGAGATCGGCGGTGCGCCGGGCTCCGGCGTTGGCTCTGAGTGAAGCGCTCGGGCACCGGGTGCGCCGCCTCTGCCTGGCCGCCCGTTTCGTGGCCTGCGTCTTTCCCGAGGTGGAAAGGGAACTGCGCTTCTGGCGGCAGCGGTTGGATGCAGCCGGAGATCCGGAACTGCGCCGGCAGGGTCTGGCCAGCATCGGCAATAAGCGCTTTCATGCTCAGGGGGGCAGCATCTATGCCCTGTCTGCAGGCCCTGCCGCTTCCTGGCCGGATCAGCGGGACGGCTGTCCTACAGCTGCGGCGCGAGGCGATGCGCATGGCCTGGTGCCCTTTATCGTAGCCTTTCAAACCATCAGCGACTACCTGGACAACCTCTGCGACCGCGCCCACCCTTTAGGCAAACACTCGCTGGATACGGCTGTGTTCCGGCAGTTGCACCGGGCGTTTACCGATGCCCTCGACCCGGATAGTGGTATCGCGGACTACTACCGGTTCTATCCCTGCCGCGATGATGGCGGCTATCTGGCAGCCCTGGTGGAACAATGCCGGC
>JAHFCR010000121.1:3326-5497 GCA_023249405.1 Peptococcaceae bacterium
GCAGTCCCTGCGGCGGTTGCCGTCCTATGCCCTGGTTCATGGCGATATCCTGAGGTTTGCCGGATTGTACAGCGATCTGCAGACTTTCAAGCACACCTTCCAGTCCCAACGGGAAGGCTTGCTGCAGAACTGGTTCGCAGTTCACGCCACTGACTATCCGGACCTGGACTGGTGGGAGTTCGCCGCTGCCACCGGATCGACCCTGGGGATCTTTGCCCTCTGCGCTGCCGCCACCGACCCGAACCTTACTCCAGAGGCTGTGAGCCGGCTGAGTTCCGGCTATTTTCCCTGGATCTCCGGACTGCACATCCTGCTCGATTACTTCATCGACCAGGCGGAGGACGAGGCCGGCGGCGATCTTAACTTCGTTTCCTACTACCAAGATGCCGCACGGTGTCAGGAGCGGTTGCTGTTATTCCTGCAACGTTCCCTGGAATGTGCTGCTGCACTCCCGGACCCCCTGTTTCACACCACCGTGATCCGGGGCCTGCCCGCCTTCTACCTGTCCGACCCCAAGGTGAACACCCAGGGTTTTGATCATGCCGCGGGCATCCTGCTAGCGGCCGGGGGCAGGGAGACGCTCTCTATGTACCGGGCCTGCCGGTTGCTGCGCCGGTTCGGGAAACTCTGACCGGCGCCGGAACGGTGCTAGAACGAGAGAGAACAGCACCGGCGAATAGGCCGCGCGCCCTCCAATAGAGCAGACAGGGGATAATAGTTGGGGTTTTTAGGGAAGAAAGCAAGCGGGGGGGTTAGCGCTGTCGCCGCGCTACCTGCTCCACCAGGTCTAGCAGGGCCTGGCGGGTTGTTTCGGGGGTGATGCCGGCGAGACAGGCTGCGGCCTGCCGGGCGCAGTCCAGGGCCTTCTGGCGGGCCTGGCCCAAAGCCGGGCTCTGGCAGACGGCCTGCCTGATGTAGTCCAGGTCAGGCTGAGCGCAACTGCCGCTCCGGGAGATCTCCCGGAGCCGGGCCCTGCACGGCAAGGAAACCGGGTTGCTGTTGCCGTCAGCCAGTTCACTTCCCTGTTCACAAGCAAAATTTTGCAGCAGGTAGATCACCGGCAAGGTCAGGATGCCCTGGGCCAGATCGGCGCCGGCAGGCTTCCCGAGGGCGGCGCTGTCACCGGTGAAATCCAGCAGATCGTCGGTGATCTGGAAGCACAGACCCAGGTTGCGCCCGTAAGCCATCAGGGAGGCCACATCTTCCGGCGCCGCGCCGCCTGTCAGGGCGCCGGCGCCGCAGCAGGCGGCCAGCAGGGCGGCGGTCTTCTTTTCGATCCGGTCGAGGTACCGGTGCTCGGTGACGGAGAATTGAAAAACGGCCTCTTTCTGCTCGATCTCCGCCTGGCACATTGCCTGGATGGCCCCGGTCATCAGGGCCACGGCCTCAGGGCATCCGGTGCGGGTAAGCAGGCCGAAGGCGGCGGCAAACAGAAAATCCCCGATTAGGACCGCGGTATGATTGCCCTGGAGATGGTTGATGGTGGCCGCGCCACGGCGGGTGTCCGCCTGGTCGAGGATGTCATCGTGGATCAGGGATGCAGTGTGGATCAGTTCAGCGGCGGCAGCCATATCGATCAGCGCCTGGCGCGAGGGATCAGCCAGGCCGCTGCAGAGGATCACCAGCAGCGGGCGCAGGCGCTTGCCCCCGGCCCGGATCACCTGGCCGGCGTAAGCGCCGGGGATACCGGCCTGCTCTGAGGCCACCTCCTGCAGCCTGCCCTCCACCGCCATCAGCAGCGGAGTAAAAACCTCGATCTGGTCGGAAAGCCTGGCAGCGGTCATACGGCACCCCGCGATCCTTTGATGATGAATGATATCAGTGCTGGTGCGGATCGCTAGATAGGGTTGCCGGGATAGCCGGCGTTTATCCAGGTATTTTAAGATGGGTACCGCGGCCCCGAGGAGTGAAGGGGGCGGATGGGCGGCTACCGGGGCGGAGTCTCGTCGGCAGCCTGGTCAGGCGCATAGAGGCTGCGTCCCAGATGGCGGTCGTACTGCGTCCAGGGGGAGGATGACGGCTGCGACCTGAGCACTCCGGCGGCCTGGTTGAGCCGGGCAGAGAGCAGATCGGCCTGGTGCAGGGCAATCGCCTCCAGGGTATGCGGCTCCTCCACCGCTCCCCAATCCCGCTGACCGTGGTGGGACAGGATCAGGTGCTCCAGGTGCAGC
>JAHFCR010000062.1 GCA_023249405.1 Peptococcaceae bacterium
CATTGTTTTTTGGCTATCAAATAGATTCTTTTAAATTTCAAATCAATCATGCCTGAGTTGTCAGACTGTTCCTTAAAAGACTCTTTCACTAACTCGCGAAAGGTATTTATATAATCATCCGTTAAAGCTGCTGTGTAAAAAGATTGATTCAAATAGCCATTTTCGGCTCCTGATTGAAAAACCTTGAAGGCCTGATCCGGTGAAAAGTGGTTTGATTCGTCTACAAATTCATTACTAGTCACATGAAATCCACGGCTCCTAAAAAAGCGTTCGTATTCCTCTTTGCTTTCAAGGAAAAACCATGGGCTTTTAAAACATTTAAAAACATCCTGCGTATGTGGATGCACGCGGATTTTTTCTATTGCTGCGACAAAGTTCGGGCAATATAGCTGGGTAGCGGGAGCCTGGACTCCGATTCTGCCTCCATGCTTAAGCGTATTAAAACAACGGTTGAGCGCCTGCGCCGGTTTTTGAAACCATTGAAAGCTCGAATTACACACAATAACATCGAATTTGCTGGGCAGCTCAAGATCTTCAGCGTTCATTACAGAATATCTTAGATTGCGAAGGTCTTGATTGGAGCTTATCGCCTGCTCTATCATGCCCTGAGAAACATCGACGCCCATCACGGTTCCTTCTGTGATCTGTGCAATTTTCTTTGTGATATTTCCCGGTCCGCAGCCCAGATCAAGGACATCTTCACCGGGTTGAATTGACAACAAGTCCAAAAGGATTTCCGAGGCTGATTTTTGGACTAATGCATTATTTTCATACGTCAAAGCCTTGGAATTGAAATTAACTTCTGATATGGTTGGCCACCACCTTTGATGAATTTTTTTATGGTATAGCATATCGCGCTCAAGTTCTACGTCTATATGGGTCAGTTTACCAGTTATGAGGAAGATTATAAACAACAAAATCTGATTAGCCCTTTCTCTTGTCCATCCTTTGCCTCTCCGTTTTAAAACCGAAATCGCACAAATACAAAGTCCAGAGCCCGACCGGGATATTTCCATCTGCGGTCTCACCCTTTATAAAAAACTGTCCACCAAAGGGTGAGATTTTCGTTATATTGGTTGAGGGGAGGCAGAGATGAATGGCGATGAATGTACGGAGATCTTGAAAGAAGAGATGCGGGCGGTTTACCGCTACCTCATGAAAACCGGGGCTAGCCATAGCGATGCCGAGGATGTTGTCCAGGACACGCTTTATAAGGCTGTTCTGTATATGGAGGCGATCGCTCCGGAAAGCTTTCGGGCCTGGCTCTTCAAGGTGGCCCACAATGGATACCTTGACCTGTGCCGGCAGAGGAAGGGGCATCCGGAAGTTACGCTGGACAGCGCCTGGCCAGCAGACCGGCGTACGCCCGAGGAAGCTGCTCTGAACCGTGTCAGACAGGAAGAGGTGTCAGCCGTCCTGGCCAAAATGAAACCGGTCTACAGGCGTCTCATACTTTTGAAGTACCAGTCCGGCCTGAGTATAAGGGAGATCGCCTGTGCTTTGAGCATGGGTGAAGAAACGGTGAAAAAGTATCTCTACCGGGCGAGGATACAGTTTCGAGAACATTACAGGAGGGGTTGTCAATGAAGGAAAACGGCAGGGCAGACGGTCGGATAGAGGAAAAGATTGATGAGATCATGGCAGATGAGCCCCCCGGAGACGGCCTTGAGGATGACGGGCTGAGTGCTGTGATCAGGAGAGCCAGGCAAATGATATTGCTACGCAATATCGCTGTTGCGGCTGCTGTCTCGCTATTGCTGATTACGGCCGTGATTTTCGGCCTTACAGTACTGAATAACAGGGTTTCCGGCCATGTCACGATGGATGCTTACCGGTTCCAGGAGATTACCAGCCCGAATGTGGAAATCAGTTGCGCCCAGAAGCGGTTCCTCGGCTTGTTGGGCGGAGAGGTGCAATTTAATACCTACAAACTGATCGAAGGGGTACCCGTGAGGTGGACCACCGAGGTATATAGGTACGATATCCTGGGGAATTACCAGAAGTATATCGGCGATGGCTATTCGCCTATTTCAGTGGTTGAGGCATCCGGCAAGGGTGCGCGCATATACAGTTCCGAGACAGCGCAAAGGGAGATGCTGTTCTATCATCCGGGCCTCGATTATGGATATTATTTCGACGATCTCACAAAATTAGCAGGTATGGACAAGAAGGAGGTCGGGGAGGTCGCCCTCTCCTTTGATCGCCCTTATTCTTTGCCGGTGGTCAAGGAGATGCTGCCCCCGGGCGTGCACTTGGCCTGGTGCTGGGTAGACGCCACTCCCTTGGGGTCTGGCGAGTTGACGATCAAACCCGAAGAGCGGTCACCCTATATCGCCTCCGGTGAATTGACGGCCAGGCCTGACGGGATGTCGCCAGATTCCTCTGCGCAGCTTTATGGGTTTGCCATTCATCCGTCTGGCTTTGTCAGGGATATGATGAGCGCATGGAGAACCGGCTACCGGCCGAACGATACCGGTCCAGTCGAGATGACCGAGCAGGATTTCCTGAAGGCCGTAGAAAGCGGCATTGCGCATCCGGGGAAACATAATCAGGAATATAAGAAAATCTACGATTACCTGCGCCAGGGCAAGGATAAGCCAGCCACTCAGGATGTGCGGATACTTGGAGCTATCGTGACAGGGACCATCGGCGACCTGCAGAAATTGCAGGGACAGCGCTATGTCAGGGCGGCCGTGCTGGGAGTCACTGCAGAGAGGTAGCGCAAAATCAATCGCGCTTAGTTGTGGTTTTAGGGGGCAGTGCTAGCTGGTGAAGTGCTGGCCAACCATCATCAGATCCTGAACGTTGACCTTCTATGCTCACATGGTGGCCACGCTCTGAATGCTATTCAATTCCATAGATAAGTTTTATAAAAGCAGTCGGGTTCAATATTTTTAGTTGGTACTCCTGACTTCGTTGACTTCTTTTATAATTTCGTCCATGGGGATAGGCGTCTTATCTGCCCTCTCATTCATGGTACCAAGGAAGTCAAGTAGCTTTCCGTTGATCTCGTTATTCATTTTTTTATATAGCAACATTTTTTCATCCAGGGTTAAGGTATCAATGAGATCTATAACCTTCTGAACATTGCTCGACATCTGAAATCATCGCCTTTCACAGTATTATATGGTAATAATAGTATACCACAAATTAGGATATGGCCATAAAGAAAAACGCTGGTTTTATGATTTTCACCTATGCCAACCTGATCGTATTATTTTTAAATGTCATCCAGCGCTGCCCTCATCCGTTTTACTCCTTCTTCGATCTCCTCCTCGGTCAGATTGCCATACCCCATGATCACCTGATGGAGATGGTGGCCTTTTTCCAGGGCGTGATCCTCGACCGGGTAGAGGCGGACTCCGACAGCTTCCAAACTGCTCAAGACCTCCTCCGTGAAGGCGATTCCCTTGAATTCAGCGATCAGGTGCAGTCCGGTCGAGGCGCCGCTGACCCGGTGCTGCCCGGGAAACGAGGCTGCGAGGCATTTTATCAGAGCGGCCTGCCGTTTCTGGTATAGCCTTTTCATCCTGGTCACGTGCAGTTCCAGGCCCCGGTTCTCAATGAAGTTCGCCAGCACCAGCTGGTCCAGGATGGGGGAGTGATTGTCCACCAGGTACTTGAGCCGTCGAAACTGCGCGATCAGGGAGTGGGGGAGCACCAGGTAGCCGATCCGCAGGGCCGGCGCCAGGATCTTGCTGAAGGAGCCGATGTAGATCACCTGCTCGGGCGCCAGGCCCTGCAGCGAACTGACTGCCGTTCCCTCGAAGCGGAACTCGCTCTCGTAATCGTCCTCCACGATGTAGCAGCCGGTGGCTTGGGCAAACTGCACCAGATCGATGCGCCTTTGAACCGGCAGCACCCCGCCCAATGGAAACTGGTGCGACGGGGTGACGAACAGCAGGCGGGCCGCCTCATCCCGAGGGATCAGCGAAGTGATCATGCCGGATTCATCCACGGGAACGGGATGGAGCGAGGCGCCGCAAGCCTGGAGCGTGCCTTGAAAATGCAGGTGGATCGGGTCCTCGGTGATCACCCGGTCTCCCGGCGTGAGAAGGGCTTTGCCTGTCAGGAATAACGCCTGGGCGGCTCCGGTGGTGATGATGATCTGATCCGGATCGCATCTTACGCCTCTGGTACGCTTTAGATAGCGAGACAGGGTGTCTCGCAGTTCAAGGCTGCCCTCCGGCTGACCGTAGTTGAAGATCTCCGGCGGAGCATCGGCGCAGAGGGCGTGAAACAGTTGCCCCAGCTTCCGGCGCGGAAGCCGGTCCAGGGCCGGCACTCCGGTGCGGAAGCCGATGATCCCGGATGCCGTCGGCTGTTCCCGTAGCGGCGCTGATAGCGGTTGAGTGTCACTCCGGAGATCATTGAGACTGGCGCCCTCGGCCACGAAGGTGCCCGAGCCTTCGTGGCCGACCAGGTACCCCTCCGCCGCTAGTTGTTCATATGCCTCAAGCACCACGTTCCGGGAGACGTGGAGGTCTGAAGCCAGCTCCCGGGTAGAGAGCAGCCTCTCCCCATGGTTCAGCTCGCCCTGCAGAATCCTGAGCCGGATCTGCTCGTAGATCTGCCTGATTAGCGGCGTGTACGAGTTTTTGGTGACCGTCAGCCAGAACATCCCCACACCTCACAAGTGGTACCATAAAAAAAATACTAAATGGCACTTTTCCATACCAGTTTGGCCTGCTAATTTATAACAAGCAATATGTCACGATGACCCGGATCGAAGCGGCTGCGCCTGAGGTTATTGTAGCTGACCGTATCCAGGAGGGAAAGGGGGGTCCTGCCGGAATGGTGAAAAAGAGGGTGGGCGGTGAGCTATTCGCGATTGTCGCTGCAATTCTCTGGGGCCTCAACTACCAGTTAGTGAAGATGATCCTGAGCTCTGTTCCGGATGGCCAGTTTCTGTTGATCAGGTTTGTCTCCACCGTAATCATCCTTGCCGTGCTCCTGGCGGTGATGGGTGAGGGCTTCACAGCCGGCAGGGAGGACCGCCTCCGCATCGTGCTGCTGGGGCTGCTGGGTGTGGGCGTGTACAACATCTTCTGGACCTATGGGGTGCACCGGACGACAGCATCCAACGCCGCCCTGTTGATCTCCACCTCTCCGATCTTTGCCGGCATCTACGGGGCGATCATCGGTGAGGAGCAGCTGGGCCTGCAAAAATGGGCGGGCATCGTCCTCTCCTTTCTGGGCATCTTTGTGGTCAATTACTGGACTTCAGGATCGCGATTCAGCTTCACCTCGGAGATGTTTGACGGCAATCTGCTAGTCTTGCTCGGCGCCATCCTGTTCGCCCTGTATGCGATTGTCGCCAAGCCTCTCCTGAAGCGCTACTCGCCGATGAAGCTGACGACGCTGGCCATGGCCTGGGGGCTGCCGGTCCTGGTTCCCTTCGGTTGGCTGCAGCCGGCGGCACTGCCGTTAGCCAGCATCACACCGGTAATCTGGCTGGGTTTCGGCTATGTCGTCCTGCTGGGGACGGTAGTGGCTTTTGCCTTCTGGTACCAAGGGATCAAAGAAACCACTCCCGTGAAAACCGTGGTCTATCTCTACCTCACCCCGGTCGTGAGTCTGGTTGCCGGTTGGCTCTGGTTCGGCGAGGGAGGGGGCGTGGGCCAGATCGCCGGTGCGGCGCTGGTACTGTTGGGTTTGCTAGCTGTAGTATCCTGAGAAAACGGATATGTGGCGACGACTGCCTTGAAGCTGCTGGCCGGCTTGCTGCGCTCCAACAGCGGCGAGATCCTGGTGTTCGGAGAGCCCTGGCAGTGCCGGCGTCTGGAACGGATTAGTGCTCTGATCGAGGCGCCGGCCCTGTATGGCAACCTGACAGCGACGGAAAATCTGCTGGCGCATACCAGGCTGCTGGGGCTGCCCAGGGAGCGGATTACCGAGGCGCTGGCCACGGCGGCCTGGCTTATACCGTTCCCGTCTGGGCAGCGCAACAGTCACCTAAACGTGGTACTTGTACCAGACAAAGGAGAGCCAGTGCGCCAGCAGGCCGATCAGCGCCACCGAGGCCAGGACTACGTTGACGTTCTGCAGCAGGAAATGCAGCCCCGGTACATTGATCAGAAAGGCAAGGAACCAGGTGCAGATAAACAACACAAAAAATCCGGCACCGTATGATTTATAAACCAGGTCACGTATCCGTTCGTCGGTCTCTTCACGTTTCATGCCTTCAGGGCCGTCGATCCGGTAGGTGGCGATCAGATAGATCAGCCCCAGGGAGGCCATTGTGGCGGCGACGATGCTCAAGCCGTCCGCCCGGCCGAGCCATAAGCCCCGCAAGGCGGGAAAGACGAGGAACAGGGTGCAGGCGCTCCACCAGAGAATGCGGTGCATGGGGTTCTTAAACATACGTGTCACCATCCTTTTCAGATCCGGCCAGCCAGAAGATCTCTTCCAGCGGCAGTTTGAAATAAGAAGCAATTTTTAAGGCCAGGGCGATCGACGGTTCGTACTTCCTGTTTTCGATCGCCATAATGGTGTGCCTGGTGACGCCCAAGGCCTCGCCCAACTGCTCCTGGGTCAGTTCATACATGTTTCGGAGCAGTCTCAATTTGTTCTTGACCCGGTCGGGCACAGGCGCCACCTCCTCTGAGTTAAGTTTACATTACATATTGTATAGCATACTTAACATGAAGTCAAGCAGAAAAAAATATCCTGGCGTCACACAAAGCTGGCGATGAAACGCGGGCGTGAAATCAATTTATGATGTCCCTGGGTCTTCCGGCGAGTATCTTTTGCACAATTAAATCCTCAGGAGAGATATACCGGACAGGCGTCCCTTCAATGCTGATCTCCTTGCTGTTGATAATCGCCAGGCGTTCAAACGGAGTTATAGAAAAGATTAGATCTATCCGGCACCCGGACTCCCGGTGTTCAACAGGTAAGACCCAGGTCGTGCGGACAAAATCCTCCACATTTTCGGGCAAAGTCAAGAAAAGGGATTTCGGTAGCGCTTGCAACAGCCTGGGCAATTCACTTGGAATCAGTCCCAAGGTTATATCAATATCCTGGGTAAATCGCGGCTTGCCATACTGCAACACAGCCTGGCCGCCGATCACCATGTAGGGGATGCCGGACTTGGTGAGGCAGGCTGCGACAGTTTTTAAAACCTCGGTGATCAACCTGGTTTTCTCCCATAAGCTTTCCAGAGATTTGCTTTCAGAGCAAGGAGATCGGCAAGGTGGGTATCGCGGCAAGAATCCTCGGGAGTAGTGTAGCTCATTTGCCGGTGTAGCTTTTCAGGTTGAAGGCGCTCAACATCCTGGCGCATCTCCTCGAAGATCCTTATTTTGGCTTCGGGGCTCAAACCTCTTAACCGGGAACGATCGTACGAAAGCTCCCAGCGGTGTACCTGTGCCCACCGTTTCTCGTCCGAGTTCACGACTGATCGCCTCCGTTTTCATTATAGCACGAGGACTCATGCTTGGCAGCATGATGGATTTTGCAATATTATATGAAACGGGGAACGCATTCCTTTGGCTTGAGCGTGTCGCTGGGTTCCTGACAGGAGCAGGCGTTATCTCTTTGATGGCGGCAAAGGGGAAAAGCAGTTTTCACCAGTGCTCAAAAACTGGTAATATGACACTAGAATGACTTATTTAAATTGGAGGAATACTCCATGCCCGATCAGCAAGATACTTTTTCGCCGGGATTTATGGATAAATATCACCTACTCCAGGAGCAGGAAGCTTCAAGCAGGCAGGAGCTTGCGGATCTGGCATTGGCGAAGGTGGCTGATATCGCCAGGATGCTTGAGGAGCGGTATGGGGTTCGCGCAGTGTACCTGTATGGGTCTTTAGCATGGGGTGGTTTCGGGCGAGGATCGGACCTGGATCTCCTGGTCACGGGCTTCAAGGGAGATTTCTGGAGCATGTATCTGAATGCGGAAGCAATCGCCCTGCCTTTTGAAATGAACCTCGTTTGTGCAGAAGATGCCCATCCTTCTTTGAGGGATGAAGTTGGGCGACGGGGAGTATTGCTATGACTCTTGATGAATTTATGGTAATTAGGGAGAGGTATGAATAACGTCATCAATATCCGAGCCTATCATGAAACCTATCAGGAACATGTAATAGCGCTCATACTGGCGATCCAAAGGGCAGAATTCAATATTCCTATCACCAGGGAAGATCAGCCCGATCTCTGTTCCATTCCCAATTTCTATCAAGTGAACAATGGCAATTTTTTTGTGGCGCTTTACGGTGAAAGAGTGGTCGGAACGATCGGATTGCTTGATATCGGCCTGGGATATGGAGCTTTAAGAAAGATGTTTGTAAAGCAGGAGTATCGCGGCAAGGTTTGTAAAACAGCATCCCTGCTCTTGAATCAACTTCTGCAATGGTCTAATGATCGGGGCTTCAAAAAGATCTACCTGGGAACCACGCCGCAGTTTTTGGCAGCACACAGATTTTACGAAAAGAATGGGTTTCAAGAGATTGTTATGGAAGAATTGCCAAGCAACTTCCCGATCATGAAAGTGGACAAGAAATTCTATAGGCTGGCATTAGTAGGTCCTAATGGTGATGTGCAGGGCTGATCCTGGTAGGCAGGCGGCAGAAGATGTTTGGATGGTAGTTAGCGAGAGATGAATTGACAGAGCGGTCAATCTTCTAACTCCATGGGACCCCGGCCATCCGACCCGTCCACCGGACGGGTACCCCGATGGGATACCCCAATTCACGAGCAAAGCGAGTTGTTTATCACAATACCGTATGTAGACTTTTTGAACCAGTGACCCCGGGGGAGGCACTATATCCGGAGTCCTCTTTCCAGCTCACATCCACAGGTTGACTATCGCCGCACCATCCAGCCCAGTACACTTGCTGAAAATTAAGTGTTATAATTTTTCCAGGAGGTGACATTAATGAAATTCAAGAGAATTACCGTTGATCCGGCGGTTTGTACCGGGAAGCCCTGTATCAGAGGACTTCGCTTCCCTGTTTCTCGTTTGTTAGGCCTTTTGGCCGCTGGCGAAACAAAAGAGAGCATTCTGCAGGCCTATGATTGCCTGGAGGCCGAGGACATCGATGAGTCCCTCCTTTATGCGGCATTTTTAGCCGACGACGAAACGGTAGAATTGGTCCAATGAGATTTTTAATTGATATGCCCCTTTCTCCGGGACTCGCCAAGTGGCTGGTTGAGCATGGGTACAATGCGGTCCATGCGCTGGAAATCGGTCTTGACCGGGCACCTGACGCTGAAATACTTGACCGGGCACGTGAGGGAAAGGGTGTGGTCGTAACAGCCGACCTGGATTACCCGCGATTGCTTGCATCGTTGCATACAGATGGGCCGGGATTGATTCTTTTCCGCGGTGGCAACTACAGTGAGGCGGAGGCGCTTTTATATCTCCGCAAGGCACTGGCGGCGATACCTACTGAATCTCTTTGTAGAAGCATAGTGGTCATCGAAAAGAACCGGATTCGGTGCAGAAGCCTGCCGTTGTAAGAAAGAATGCCTCAAGAAAATTAATATTGATTCCCTCTTTTTTGTCATGCTAGCTCCTCATCCCTATAGATTTTTCTCTTCCGAAACCTCTCGGCCAGAATCAGAATGGCTGAGCGACACGGGTACGGTCATTTTGCCAAGTGGCAAGCATGCCCGTAGCGTGTCTTTTTAGTCCGGCCCATCTTGGGATGCTAAGCAATTAAGGCGCGACACCTTCGGCGGTGTCAACATTCATTTATAAGAAGCGGGAGACGAACCTGGTCGCCAGATACCCCAGGGGGACGGCAGCCGGCAGGGTCGCCAGGGCGCCCGGCCAGGAGAAAGCCTGAAAGCCCAGCACGAGGCCGGCCAGGAGAAAACCGGGCAGCATCAGGATGAAGATGGATTTCCTCGCTGCGGCGGACAGGTCAGCCTGTTTCCAGCGCAGCAGGCTCATGAAATCAGAAGCGGCGGTATGCTGCCAGTAAAAGCTGGACCAGCCGGCAAACAGGACGGCGTAGCAGCACCAGACGGCCAGCTTTGCCCAGGCGCCGTACGGCCAGGCAAAGGCTACGCACAGCACAGAGAGCAACAGGTACAACTTGAGCTCATTGAGATTGCGCAGGAATAGCTTGATGCACGTCTCGGTCAGGCAGTTGACGGGGTTGCGCTCCCCGAACAGGGGCTGCGAACGGGACCACAGCCAGGGACATCTGCGCTGCGGCCCCGGTTTCTTGATGTTGACTCCCGAGGCGCGCAGGGCAAAGGACGCATAACGCAGCCTGGCGCTCGCCTCCCGGGCCACATCCTCCTGAAAAATACCCCGTGAATTAATCCTGGCCCTGATCAGGATTATAAACAGGAATAGCAGCAGGGCGGTAGCCAGCAGGCAGAGAGCGGCGCTGTTCAGGACCGGGCGGATTGCCCAGGTGAAGGCAACGCCCGATATCAGAAACAGCGCCGTTCTAGGATTTAGCAGTGGCCATGACTGCTGTTGCGAGGTCATGAGGCGCCTGGCGAGGCCCAGGTCCATTTTCAATAAAAAGGTGATTGCCGCCAGCAGTCCGGACTGTGCCCATGATAACCTGAAATGCAGGAGCAGCACGGGCGCCAACAAGGCGAATAGCAGGATGGTCAGCAGCAGATTGACCGCAGCGGAGTAGCCCAGGCCGAACCCGATCAACTGCCTGATCCAGTCCCTGCATTGCCACAGGAAGAGTTGATCCGCCTCTTCGATGAAGATCCTGACCGTGCCCGACCAGGCAAAATAGAATACAACGATCATCAATCCGTTCAGCGGGATCAGGGCCAGCCAGGCTGGCGGTTGGCGCCATAGCGAGAGATAGCCGTATAAGCCGAGGGCGGTTGCGGGCAGCAGGATGTACAGGGCGACAGTCCAGTCGACGGCCGGCTTCCAGGCCGTGTACTGAAATCTCCATTCCGAAACCAGGCGCTTATAGAACAACTGTCGGGGCGTGATCATCAGATACTCTCCAGAATCTTGTTGAAGCAGGCGAGCAGGGGAGCGCCGGGCATGTTGCAGGCCGCCCTGATCTGTTCCAGGTTGCCCTGCATGATCAGCCTGCCGCTGTCCATCAGGGCGAGAGAGTCGCAGATGCGTTCCGCCGTGTCCAGGACGTGGGTCGACAGCAGCACCCCGGCGCCGCGGACTCTCTGACGATCCAGCAGGCTTAACAGATCCATCATCGCCGGCGGGTCGAGCCCCATGAAGGGTTCATCGATGATGTAGACATCAGCAGCGATCAGGAAACCGATGATCAGCATTGTTTTCTGCCGCATTCCTTTGGAGAAGCTGCCCGGCAGGTGGTGGCGCACCTTGTCCAGGCGAAACAGTTCGAGCAGCCTGCCGGCCCGGTCCAGGAACTCCCGCCTCTCCAAACCAAAGGCCGAGGCTGCCAGTTCCAGGTGCTCCCAGAGCGTCAGTTCATCGTAGAGCACCGGCTGTTCGGGGATGTAGGCGTACCTGCTGTCCGGCCGCTGAAAGTTGACAGTGCCCGCCAGTTCGGGCAGCAGTCCGGTGATCGCCCTGATCACCGTGCTCTTGCCGGCCCCGTTGGCCCCGATCAACCCCAGCAGTTCGCCGCTCCTGAGGGAGAAACCGACATCTTCCACCGCCCTAGGATTGCCGGCATACCCGGCGTGCTCGATCTTGACCGACAACAGAGTGTCCAATGTGAGCGCCTCTCTTCTTCGGGATGTCTGGCCCGCGTCGGGCCAATTACAGGTCCTTGTGCTCGTAAATCCTGAGAGAGATGGTCAGGGATAGCAGCAACAACGCCAGTAATACCGCCGCCATCCCCGGCCATAACAGCCAGGAGGGGATCTGGCCGATTGCAGATAATTGCCTCAGCACCCGGTACTGGTGCATCGTTAACAGGTCGGCCACCAGGCTGGGGGCTGAACCAAGGAGCCCGAAGATGGCGACGTTGATGTACCTGATCCTGGTATTGCCGAACCGGAAATACAGCGGGAAATAGCAACCACAGAACAGGGCCACCCCTACCAGCGTTCCGGCTATATCCCAGATGGAGATCGGCCTCACGGCTACGGGCAGTCCGAAAACAGCGATAATCCCGCTTGCCAGGGCCATTGCCAGCAGTCCGAGAGCTGCATAGACGAAGCCCGAACAGTACTTGGCCAGCACGATCTGCCGTCTTCTGACGGGCAGGCTGATGAGCAAGATGGCGCTTCTCTCGTCGTACATAGCGGCAGTAACTATGATGATGTCGACGATGGCAACGGTTCCTATAACGTACAACAATGTTGAAAGTGGCGGTTTTTGAAATGCAAAAATAAAAAACAGAATGAAGAGCAGAACAAGGGGCAGCGTTTTCTTCTGGATCAGAATGTCTTTGACGATCAGGTTAAACACAGAGATCCCCCTTTACAGATCCTTGTTTTGATAAATGACTGAGGAGATGATCAGAGAAGCCGACATGAACGCCAGGCCGATGACCATCACTGCCATTGCCAGCGCCCAATCGGGAACCCACTTCCACATGGTCAGCAAATACGTGAGCGGAGGCTTATTATATGGATTCGAAAAGCCCATTACATTTTGCATAAATATGTTGATGACAAAGCAAAGCAGGAACATGTTGATGGGTGCCAATGCCCTGGCGTTGATGAGCTTGAAGTAGATGGGGAAATAAATGGAGCACAGGATGATGGCGGTGCCCAAGGAGGCGATGATATCGAAAAAACCAGCCGGCCTGACTGCATAAGAAGGTGCGGCAACGGAGGCGAGGCCGCCGATGAGGGCTGTGGCTGCCAGACCGGCAGCAGTGTAAACGATGACCGATAGGTACTTGGCCAGGACAATGTCCCGCCTTCGGATGGGCAGGCTGTTGAGCAGCAATTGGCTATTGTTTTTATCGTCCAAGAAAATGGCGGTCATAATACAACAATAAGCGATGATTGTTGAGCTTGCAGCGTAATAAACTGCAGGATGGCTATGGACGAAAAAAAGTCCGATCAGGCTGAACAAGACGATGAAGAGAAAGTATTTTTTCTGAATCAGGAGATCCTTGACAATCAGCTTAAACAACCTGGCCACCCTTTACTGTAAAGAGTATGATACCTTCTCCCGGATTTCGACGAATTCTTGCCTTTAGGTTGCCGTCCAGCAGTCCGTTGTGTTGGTTCATTCCTAGCCTTGATATCACCCATGGAAAAAAAGTAGAGAATGGGTGTAATTATAGTATGCTCTCCCGTCGTCTGGCATCTTTCACCGCCCTGGCATCGCCGGCTTAGTCGGCGTATTCAATCTGCCACTCTAGAAGTCCTTGTTTTGATAGATGATCAAGGAAATGCGCAGGGAAACCAGCAAGATCGCCACGCTGAGGATCATTGCCGCTGTTCCCAGGACCCAACCCGGGGTGTTCATAATGATGTGAAGTCTCCCCAGCCAGGTCATCAAACGCAGTCCGCCAGCAAATAAAATTAAGTAGAAGCAGACATTAATATAGGATAGTATTTTGATCATAGTAAACTTGAAGTAGAGCGGAAAATAGAAGGAGAAAAAGAGCATTGCGACAGCCGGGGACCCGATGATATCAAAAATGCCTATCGGTCTGATTCTATAGCTGATTGTAGAAATCGATAGGGCGGCATTGGCGATCAGGCTGATGAGGACCACCATAAACAGCCCGATGGCGACATAAATAAAAAACGATAGATACTTGGTCAGAACAACGTCCCGTCTCCTGACAGGGAGGCTATTTAGCAATACCTGGCTGTTATTTTTATCGTCATGCATGTTGTTGTTCAATACAGCAAGGTAGGCCACAATGGTCGAACTGGCAACGTAAAGGGCTCCAGATGAGTGGGTGGCGAAGATAATAAACAGGGTGAACAGCGTAACTCCAAGCAACTGCTTTTTAAGGTACAGCAGGTCCTTAAAAATCAGATTGAGCATGCTCATTCCCCCTTACCATGAAGATCATGATATCTTCCAGGGATGGTTTTTCTATGGCCACCTCGTTTCCAAATAGTTGTCGCGCCCGCGCCGCATCGCCGATCAGGGCTTCGAAGCCGTACCGGTGCTGGCGGATGCCCGCGAATTCCGCCCTCAGGTCCCGATCCAGCAGGTCATTGCCCCCCTTGACGAGGGCGTACCGTTCCAGGATGGTGTCCTTGGCGTCGCTCAAAATGATCTTTCCTTTATGGATGAAGGTGATGTAGTCGGCGATCTTGTCCAGGTCGGTGGTGATGTGGGTGGAGAAGAGAACCCCCTTGCTCTCGTCCTGGATGATCTCGGCCAGGATCTCCAGCAGCTCGTTGCGAAAGACCGGGTCGAGGCCGGAGGTGGGCTCGTCCATGATGATCAGGTCGGCGTGGTGGGACAGGGCCACGGCCAGGGAAAACTTCATCTTCATGCCCCGGGACAGGTCCTTGATCTTCTTTTTCGGGGGCAGTTGGAAGCGCTCGATGTAGCCGTCAAACACCGGATCGTCCCAGCCCCTGTAGAACGGCCTGATCACCCGCCTGGTCTCGCTGATGGTGAGGTCTTCGTAGAAGTAGTTCTCCTCGTAGACGAAGCCGATCCGTTCCTTGACCCGTACCTCGTCCTCGATGTTGTCCAGCCCGAAGGCCCTGATCGATCCGCTGTCCCGCCTGATCAGGTTCATGATCAGCTTGATGGTGGTGGTCTTGCCGGCTCCGTTCGGACCGATGAAGCCCATGATAAAGCCGCTTTCCAGGCTGATATCGATCTCCTGCAATGAGAATCCCGGGTAGTGCTTCGACAGGTGGCTAATCTCCAGTATCCGGCTCATGTTCCCCCTCCTCGTAGAGCAGATCCAGCATCTCCTTGAGTTCACACCGGCTGATGCGCAGCCTCCGGCTCTCGGTCACGACCTCGCTCAATTGCTCCTCCAGCATCTGCAGCCGCCTCTCCCGCAGCAGTTCCTTGTTCTGCCCTGAAACGTAGGAGCCCTTGCCGCCCACCGTTTCGATGAACCCGTCCCGCTCCAGTTCCTCATAGGCCCGCTTGGTGGTGATCACGCTGATCTGCAGTTCCCGGGCCAGGCTTCTGATGGACGGCAGGGCATCCCCGGCAGATAACTCGCCTCTGATGATCTGCTCCCTGATCTGTTTGGAGATCTGCTCATAGATCGGGTCCTGGGAGGCATTGCTGATCACTATCTTCATGCTGAACCCCCTGTATATATGATGCATATACAGTATATACACTATTGACGGTGCCGTCAACAGCAGAGAGGGATTAGTCCCCCCGTTATAATAAGCTGGAGGTAATGGCAGGATATGCCGTTTATATGTTGAATTGAATCGATAAGCGAGGTGATCAGGGTTGGATTTTGCCGATGAGTTGGCCAGGAGGGCCCAGGTGGCCCTGGAACGTTACCAGAGCCTGGAAGAATTGAAAAAGATCAGATCAGAACAGAATCAGATCATCATCGGCATCAAGGCGGAGATAGAAAAAGTATTCACCACCGTGACCCGGTTCTATCCGAATGCGATCGTCACTACCACCCACACCATCAACGAGAGCGGCGAGATCGTCTCGGTGCTGGGGGCGTTCAGGTACTGCATCATCACCTTCACTGCCGATGAAAGCTACGGTTTTCCGACGCCGGTTCATTTTGCCTTCGGCATCTTCCCCTCCGAAGATTACCAGACCATCGATATCGTGTGCGACTATATGGATGGCGACAAGTGCCGCGATCACATCAAGCCGCTGCTGCGGCGTTTGGAAAAGCGCCACGAATCAGGGGACCGCATCTATGATGGCCGCTTTGACCCGGCGGAAATTCAGCTTGCTGTGGAGCAGGCTGTCCTGGCGCTGCTGGACCAATATGCGGGTTCCATACCGATAGAACCCGTGGAACAGACCGGAGCGGAATGATCTCGATGCCACCAGAGGGATTTTCTTTTGCCAGCAGGCAATTGAAAAGGCAATAAAGGCCGCCTACTACGACGAAAACGAAGAGATGCCCCCGAGAAAGCATAACCTTACTTCATTGGCAGAGGCCGCCGGGTTGCTTGGCGAGTTGGAACGTGTGGACGGAGACTTACTGGACACACTGACCAAATATTACATCGAATCGAGGTACTCGGAAGACAGGGACGCCCTGGCCAAGAAATGTACAAGGCCGTTTACGGAAAACATACTGAGAAAGACAGGGGATGTTTTTCAATGGCTAAAGAGCCGATTGAAGTAACCATAAATAAATACCTGGAAGCGCTTAAAAAGAATAATACCCAGGTTCAGAGGGTAATTCTTTATGGTTCATATGCCAACGGTAAGGCCGATAAGGATAGTGACATCGACCTGGCCATCATTTCCCCGGATCTTGGGCATGATAGCTTCGACGAGGCTATAAGGCTCAGGAAACTTACCCATGGAATCGATCTGGACATCTCCCCGCGGCCGTATTCGGAAAGGCAGTATCAAGAGGCCAAAAAGGGCGATTTCCTATATGATGAAATAATCAAAAAGGGAAAAATCGTTTACGAAGCTCCCCCGGCATAAACCCTTACCGGGGGCTTTATTTTGCCCGCCGGATACTGGCCGGCAGCCGGGATCCCGGGGGCGCCACCAGGGCGCTAAGGGTCTGGCGCCCGGCGAGTTTGTATAAAGGCCAGCGTCAGGGCGTGCGCGCGTAAAAGAAAACGATCGCTGGCCAGTGTCTATTAGAAAGTACCAATTAGGAGCGTCTGCCTGGGCGGGCCGTATCAATAATCATAGAGAGATCATGCCCCGGCTGCCGGTGCTTTGCGCAACGGAGCTAGAAACTCCCCTTAGGATGAGAGTAAAAATTTCAACATCGGACAGTGTAAAAATAATTGCAGTTCTGTAGTATTATAGTTAATGAGATGGATGGCGAACACGGCGGCGATCAACAAAATCAGCGATACGATCTTGCCGATCTCGAATTTATTGATAGCCACAGCTTTTTTACTTCCGAAGCAGCCGCAACCATGGTTCAGCTTTCTCCCGTACATCGTCATGTACAACCCCAAGATACTGATAAACAGCAGCAAGGAAACCAGGCTGGAGATCACCACCGCTTCGCCGGTGAGTAGGCTAAGCCCGGCCACAAGTTCAATAATGGGCACAAGATACCTTAGAACTTTTTCGTGGGGCAGCCGGTACTGCCCCAAGGACAACTGAAAGGCCCTCATGTTGAGCAATTTGCCGATGGCGGCGGCCAGTAAGATGAGACCGAGAATAACGCGCAAAGATATAAATAATAGTTGCATGCTTATACCTCTCAAAAAATCTTAAGATCTTTAATATTTAAAAATAAAAAAGGATTTAGTAGTCAACAAAAATTCTTAGATTGCGTTGAGTATACTATTGAGTTGTAATAGACTATTTGAATTCTTAAAAACGATTAATCTGTTGCGGGGGGTAGTGATTATATTGAAAAGAAGTTCATCTAAAACATGGATGTTATTGCTTTTTTTTGTAATAGCCATTAACATCTCAGGGTGTTCTCATCAAGCGGTTTCCAACCAGAGCAGCCAGGCTACAACTGTCACGAAATCAAGTTCTGCGGAAGAGAAGATTCATATAATCAATAAACTCGAAGATGCTGGTCTTGGACCCCTGACTGAAGAAAATGTTTCGATTGGCGGTATACGCTTCGGTGATTCGCAGCAACAAGTACTTAAGCTTTATGGTGAGCCTTCTAAGAAAACAACGCTTATGGGAAACCCTAGAGCGGGCATCAAATCAACCTCGGAATGGCGGTATGATAAATTAGGTTTAAGCGTTACTTTTACATATAGTAAAATTGTCTATGCAATTGGTATCACTCCACCATCCACTTTGCGCACAAATACCGGCATCGGCATCGGCAGTTCTCTCGAAGATATAGTCCGTATTTACGGCGACCAAGTGTATGGATATAAGCCTGATCAAAGATTAAACAACCAATTCATCGTTATTACGGGAACTAAACAGCCGACATGGGCGACTTATCCTTACCCATCCTTATCCATCACGCTAAGAAACGGCCTAGTAAACGAAATTAGTTTATATACACCCACCCCCTAAGGCAATCGGTTTTAGTTAGGTAATACCGGGCGATACCATGGTATCGCCCGGTATTGTCAGTTTTAATAAACGTAGCAGTAATTGGACCAGCCGGCATTATTTAATAGGACATTCAGCTGACGTCCCGGGTATGTATCTGTATTGAACATGTAATGGCCACCATCCCATCCTGAGGCGCCAAGACCTTCGTTTGCGGCATACGTCCCCGATAAACCGCCACCACCGCTAAAGCCCTGGCTAGTAACATTAACCGTCGTGCCGCTATCTGTCATAACATTAGAGGCATGTAACCCACCAGTAAATCCACTATTATAATAGGCGGACAGTTTAACTGCTTGTCCAAAAACGTCTACTTGTCCTTGCCCGCTATTATAATATTGCATCTGGTCAATATACGCCTGTACACCATCGTCTAAACTGCAGAACGTCGGAAACCCGTTAGAGCATTTACTTTGTGAACATTGTCCCATAATGCTACTCTGCCAAGCCGGGTTATTCGCAGGAATGCCCCATTCCAAGTACCAGTGACATAAAATAAGGGCGATCGGCAAACCTAAAGATCGAGATGCTGTTTGTGCTTTAGTCAAATAGGTGTTTGCAAAATTACTATAAGGTGGTTTTGATGGATAACCAGGTTGATCAGGACAAATAATTGACACACTAAAAACATCCTTTATTTTTTGGTATTTCTCGAAAAACATGTGACTTAGGAAGTACAGTCTTCAGTTTTTAAACTGTAACCGCAATACCAAAATGTTTCTGCAGATCTACTCACTAACAGATTCATCCAACACAAAGTACTTCCTCAGCCTGTTCAAAGCACGCTCTTTCACCCTGTTAACAGCCTGCTGCGATATTCCCAGCATCGCAGCGGTTTCTTTTTCGGTAGCGCCCTCCAGGACCGTTGCTGCGATCGCACTCCGCTGGAGCGGTGTCAGCAACGAGAGGGCGTCCTGTACCAGCAGGGAGTCCTCCGCAGCGGCTGCCACATCGACCGCTGCGGCAATGGTGTCCAGCAGCGAAGGTTGCTCGGAAAGATCCGGATCTTCCGGTTCATCCAGGATCAGCAATTCATGCTTGTCCACCTGCCGGTACTTTCTGGCCAGCCTGATCGCCTCGTGGCGCAGGCCGGTCAGGAGCCAGG
>JAHFCR010000063.1 GCA_023249405.1 Peptococcaceae bacterium
ACCTTCCTCTTAACGCCTATCTGCTCTTTGCATTGTTCAAATATCTTCAAGACGTACCGGGGCACTTTCCTCCGCCCCTTCGAGGTGCCTAAAATAACAACAAACCGAACCCATCCCCAATGAGGAAAAAGTTCGGATTATCATGATTTGGCGTCCCAGGAGGGATTCGAACCCCCGACCGCCGGATTAGAAGTTATAAGGCAGCCATTTTAACCCATTTTAGAGTTGATGAATAGATCATCCTACTTCAATCGTACCAAGCATTGTAGCCATTTTCTAAATCTCATCTAGCCCTGCCTGGTACCCATGCTTTTCATGTAATTTCACCCTGGTTGTAGTATGCGTTGTAGTAAATTCTTAGACCGCCAATCCCTTGTGATACCTAAATCATGGCCCCCTCAGAACGCAAGAATCTTCACATAACGGGTACGCTCACGGGGACCATCAAATTCACAAAAGTAAATACCCTGCCAGCGGCCCAGGAGCAACCTCCCGTCATGAATAATGACGGCCTGGGATGTCCCTGCCATATTTGCTTTCAAGTGGGCGGCAGAATTCCCATCCACGTGCCGGTCTTCAGCCTTATTCCACGGGCAGATCTCACCAAGCCTCCGCAGGATATCTTTTTGCACATCCGGGTCTGCATTCTCATTGATCATTATCCCAGCCGTAGTATGGGAAGAATAGACGACGATAAGCCCTTCTTGAACATTTTCCTGGGCCAGCAGCTTCTCAGCGTGCGCCGTTATATCGATCATTTCTTCTTGTTTCTTGGTCTGCAGATGTATCTCGTGAATCATTTCTGCTCCCCCGCACGTTTATAGGATTGATTTCACCGGAGTATCCCCAAGGCCCATTCCCAATATCTCATCCACTCCCACCTGCCACAAGGTGTATGCACGGAGAACCGTCCCTTCGTGTTATGGAATATCTATCGAGGTACACAGGTGCAGAAATATCGTTACAGCACCTAGGTAGGGGTAAATATAAAAAGCCATTGCAGCTATTAAGGCTACAACGACTTTTAAGATACTGCTTTAGTTATGCTTTCCTTGCAATAATCCCGTATGTTTCCGAATCTCTGCTAAAAGCCTCACCCTTCAAGTTCTTATAGATTTTTTCAACCTTGAAACCATTTTCATTAAGCATTTCTGTTATTTCAGTTAATGAAAATAGTCGATGATAGATTCTTATTATCCTTGTTAAACCGTCTTCATCTATTATCACATATTGCAGCCCTTCTGTTTTTGGGACCTCGTACAAATAGGTATTCAGAATTTCAACATAAGGTTTTGGGCTCCAGAATCCCTCTTCACATACTGAAATATTAGTTGATATCGACGTTCCCTTGTTTTCCGTAACAATATCGAATATGAAAAATCCATTATCTTTAAGAGCCGTGTGTATTTTTGCAAGCAGTATATTTTGTTCATTTGTGTTTAGTGCACAAAAGTCATAAAAGATGATCGTTGCAATGTCAAAGAATTCTTTAAAATTGATATCAAGATAATTCATTTTAATGAAAAGAGTATTCCTATATTCTAATTTAATATTATTGTTAGCGTAATCAATTGACCTGTCTGAAAGATCTATGCCTGTAACCATAGCTCCAGTTTTAGCAAATTCCTTTACATAAAGCCCTGGCCCGCAACCCAAATCCAATACTGCTTTGCCTTCACTCATAGCCGTCGATTTGATTATAAAATCTGCTTCAGTTTCAATTGTTTCTTTAGTTTTGCTGGCAGCCTCAATATCGGGGTTGAGATGAAATCTCAGCATTTGCTCTGATACATATTCATCATCCCAGAATTTATCGGTGCTCTTCTCAAAGATTTCCGGCTTTGTAATACTTTTTCTCAGTAAATCCAAATTTATTTTATTGTCATTGATAATTCTCATGGCCTACATTCTCCTTTAAATTTAGTGATAATAATTTTACCAAGGTAAAGTTAGTTAGTGCAGGATACGCTATACCTATCCTGCCGTTATTCTCAAAAGATAAATCCGAAATGATCTAACTTTTGAGAATACTGCTTCAGCTATCTATTTTCTTCCTAGAGAAGGTGAGGTCACACTTAAGTTAGTTGGGGACAGAAGCACAAAATACTTGACAGACCCCTTTTAGGCTTCATAGCATCCGACAGTAATTGTCTTTCAGAACTTTCTAAAGAAACAATCGATGACAAATCGTTCATTGTTGATTTTACAACCTCTTCAGAAGCCAAATAATTTTCAACACTATAATAGTGAGTATAAAGAATATTAAATTCATTTATACAACATTTATTGTATCTCTCATAATCAGCATCTAGCAAAACAATATGTTTGGGCATCGAGGTCTTCTTCAAGATGTCCAAGCCCTACCTGAGACTGGCCAAAGAGTTTCAGCGGCGTGCCTACGATTCCATGGTGGCACACACGGCCATCGTGTTCATCCGATACATCATGCTGGCTTTTGAGAGCCGAAGCGGAGAAGACCCAAGAACCATCGGCAACCTGTTCTACATCTGCTGCGATGAGCTGCAGGATATCAGCCTGGTGGAGGCATTGCAGCGGATCTTTTCCCTGATGGAACACTTCCTGGAGGAGCAATTGCAACTGGCGGTGGCGGAGATCCGCAAACTGATCAACTATTTGATTAGCAATTTGCCCTCATTTTTCAAGGAACGACTGGTCGTTTGTTACTGCGAAAGTTGAGAAATTAGAATTTTTCTCATATCTTATCACCATATTTTAAGATTTTTAATTGTAAAAATAACTATGCCGTTAGCTATTAATTGTGATCGCGCTATGATTTGAATAACATAATAGTACTATAGAGCATCTCAATCTGCAATCTCTCGTTAATTGAAACACTTATCTCATTGGTTGTTTGTAAAAATTTCGTGATGTTGAAGAAGGGAAGTCTTGTACCACAAGGCTTCCCTGTCACAAAATCACATCATAGGCATGTTGGGCATTAGTCTCACAAGAGCAACGCCAGGCAGGTTTTTTCGAATGTTAGTTCGTAGATAATGGTTCCAGAACAGTCCAAGGTAGACCCGGGAGATACTTGTATAAAGACGGTGATATTAATAACTTGTCCTCAATTTAACCATTGGTTAAATTTTACCTGTATTTCTTGCATGACGTTCGCTTGTAGCGGGTAGATATGCGCTATATGATTAATGCAAGAGATAAACGGAGGAATAGGTATGGAATTATCAATCGGACAAACGATCAGGAATCTGCGTAAGCAACAGAACATGACTCAGGATGTACTGGCTAATGCAGTCGGCGTATCTGTTGCCGCAGTATCAAAATGGGAGGGCGGAAAATCATATCCTGATATTACCTTACTGCCGTCTATTGCCCGGCAATTGAAAACGACCGTCGATAACCTTTTAGATTTTGCCACAGAGCTTGATCCGAAAGAATTGAGTAGAATTGTTGAACAATGCTCTGCTACATTTGACAGAGAGTCCTTGGAAAAAGGATATGCCCTATGCGTTGATTATTTAAGTCAGTACCCAAATGACGTTGCTTTAAAGCTTCACATTGGTGCGATCATCATCATATATACCAGAAGCCTTCCAGAAAAAGAAGCCGGAGAATACCTTGATAAATCTTTGGAATTATGCAAACCGGCTGCATCCTGTAATGACCCGAAGCTGCGGCTTCTTGGCCTGCGGATGCTTGCGAATATTTACCTTATGAGTGGCAGACTTGATCTCGCCGAGGAGCGAATCCGTGAGTGTATGGACGATGGTGAATTTGATCCTACCTTGGCGGTTATCTTTTTGAAAAAGGGTGCGGTGGAAAAGGCGGAGGAAATGTATCAGCGGTGTTTGTTTAGAGGGGTTAGCAACTGTCAAACCGCGTTGATCGGTCTTTCCGGCATAGCAGGAACAAATAAAAATGAAGAGAGATATCTTAAATATCAGAATGCCGTACTGAGTCTTTCCAAATTGTTTGAATTGGAGAAGCTGCCCGGATTTGAGTTGAACGCGTACCTTTCTCTCGTTCATTATTACGCCAAAAAGAAGCTGCCGGAAGAACTGCTGGATGCGCTGGATGGTTTTGTGGATTGCGTAATGGCATGGAATGAGGAAACAGATCTTTCAGGCAATGATTATTTCTGGCATTTAAGCACAAACGGCAATGTCATTTCGTGCCGCAATACAATGGGCGACGCCTTTTCACAAACTGCCGAAGAACTTCGCGGTTATGAATTTCTAAAAGGAAACAGCCGCTTTGAAGAATTGGTTGGCAAACTTGAACGATACGCTTCTTCTCCCTCACGTTAAAGAATTACCAGCTCCCATCAAAACAAATCAATTGACAACTCTTATCTCATCTTCCAATTGAAAAGAGGGTAGGATTTTTTTGCGCTCCGTGGGATTCAATTGGACAACAATCGAATACTACAGCCCTAAACACTTCTGCCCTAGATTCCGAGATGACAAACCCCAGACTTTTAGTCAAGTCTGGGGTTTGTCATCAATCTGTCTATTTTTAATTCGGTTTTTGATCACGTAATTGATCGCAAGACTAGGCCTACATCATCGGCATGTTGGGCATGTTCGGCATCTTCGGCGCATCATCATCCTCTTGCTTGTCGGCGATCAGGCACTCGGTGGTCAGCAGCAGGGCCGCAATACTGGCGGCATTCTGCAGGGCGGAGCGGGTTACCTTGGCCGGATCGACAATTCCTGCCTCGAACAAGTTCTCGTATCTGCCATACAGGGCGTTGAAACCGATCTCCCGTTCCAGCCCCTTGGTTTTTTCCACCACCACAGAGCCCTCATGGCCGGCATTGTTGGCGATCTGCCGCATCGGCTCCTCCAGAGCTCTCTTCACGATGCGGATACCGGTCGCCTCGTCTCCTTGAGCCTCAAGCCTATCTAGTGCAGGAATCGCCCGCAACAGGGCCAATCCGCCACCGGAGACAACACCCTCTTCAACCGCCGCTCTGGTGGCCGCCAGGGCATCCTCGATCCGGTGTTTCTTCTCCCGCAACTCGACCTCGGTGGCCGCTCCTACCTGGATCACCGCCACGCCGCCGGCCAGTTTGGCCATGCGTTCCTGCAGTTTTTCCCGGTCATAATCGGAAGTAGCCTCTTCAAACTGATGCTTGATCTGGGCAATCCGCTTCTCAATCTCTTCGGTGCTGCCGTGGCCTTCCACGATAGTGGTCTCTTCCTTGCTGACCACCACCCTGCCGGCACGTCCGAGCATGTCTACGGTAGCGTTCTCCAGCTTGAATCCGGCTTCCTCGGTGATCACCTCGCCTCCGGTGAGGATGGCGATATCTTCAAGGATGGCCTTGCGGCGGTCCCCGAAGCCCGGCGACTTCACCGCCACACAGGTGAGAGCGCCCCTGATCTTGTTGACCACCAGGGTGGCCAGGGCCTCGCCCTCCACATCCTCGGCCAGGATCAACAGCGGTCTGCCAGCCTGGGCGATCTTCTCTAAAATCGGAACGATATCCGCAATGACGGAGATCTTCTTATCATACAACAGGATATAGGGCTCCTCCAACTGGGCTTCCATCTTATCGGCATCGGTAAACATATAGGGAGAGATATAGCCCCGGTCAAACTGCATGCCTTCAACAACTTCCAGCGTGGTGCCAATGGTCTTGGACTCCTCGACGGTAATCACCCCGTCATTGCCAACCTTCTCCATGGCATCAGCCACCCAGTTGCCGATTTCCGGGTCGGCTGCCGAGATTGAAGCCACCTGAGCGATAGCCTCTTTGCTCTCCACCGGTTTGGACAACTGCTTGAGTTCGGCAACTATAGCCTCGGTCGCTCTCTCGATGCCTCGCTTGATGATCATCGGATTGGCGCCGGCGGCCACGTTCTTAAGCCCTTCCTTGATGATCGCCTGGGCCAGCACCGTGGCGGTGGTAGTGCCGTCGCCGGCAACATCATTGGTCTTGGTCGCCACCTCTTTGACCAGTTGGGCGCCCATGTTCTCCCAGGCATCCTCGAGTTCGATCTCCCTGGCGATGGTCACTCCGTCATTGGTGATCTGCGGCGGGCCAAACTTCTTTTCCAAAACAACGTTGCGGCCCTTCGGGCCTAGCGTTACCTTGACAGTATCAGCCAGTTTGTTGACTCCTTTTTCCAACGAAACGCGGGCCGCTTCGCGAAAGCTGAGTTCCTTTGGCATCTCGCTACCTCCCTATTTTTTAGTCTGTAACGGCGAGAATGTCCCGCTCGTTTACGATCAGATACTCTTCTCCCTCAAGCTTGATCTCGGTCCCAGAATACTGCCCAAAGATAACTTTGTCCCCGACATGGACATCCAGGGGAATTTTGATTCCGCTGTCCAGCACCTTGCCGGTTCCGACTGCCAGCACTTCTCCCTTCTGGGGCTTTTCTTTGGCAGTGTCCGGCAACAGAATGCCGCCTCTGGTTTTTTCTTCCTGTGCTACGATTTTTAGCACGATTCTGTCACCCAACGGTTTCAGTTGCACAACCAGACCTCCCTTTGGCATCATTTTCCTTAAATTTATTAGCACTCGTATAAATTGAGTGCTAACATCTACTTCTAATAATAAATTTTGTAAAAAAGAAACGCAAGCGCATATGAGCTAATGACAGGCTATTATCAGCTGTTTATCCCTGCATAAAAGGTATTTTAGTCACTTCTCTACCGTATTGATTATTTTTTGAAACAAAGTTAAACACTGCCTTGATTATCAACCCCACAGCAACTCTTTCCTGAGTTTTCCCCTGATACCAGATAAATATACCAAATAGAGAAGCCGCAAGAAAACCGTCCGCCCCAAAAAATGCAGCCAATCTGGCCCGGCAGACGCCAAGTGACCACCATTTTATAACAGTATACGATTCCTCAGCCAGGAGACAATATAACCAGGTTCACAACAGCCGAGCTAAGACTGCTGCAGGTTTCAAATGGGAATCTGCAGCAGTCGTGCAAAGGTTTTTGCAGGTCGAAAAAGGTATTCCCTTGGCCGATCTGCAAGGGCCGGAGTTAAGGTCGATATGGGTTCTAATGAGGGTTTGCTTTAGCCAGACCGGTTATGGCAGGCTCAAGAGGCTGGATCCATACCGGCCGAGCGCAGATCGGCTGGGGTTCCGCAGGGGTTTGCAGGAGCCGGAAGGTTTTTGCAGGCTTCGAGGGGATCCCTGACCGGTCGGGCAAAGGTTGGCCGGGGTTCGAAAGGGGTTTGCAGGAGCCGGAAGGTTCTTGCAGGCTTCGGGGTAGGATCCCGTTCAGCCGGAGCGAAGGTTGTTGTGGGCCAATTTCATATTTATACAGGCCGTCCGGAAAGCAGGGGCGGCCTTTAAATCTATGGACGGGCGCATTCCCCGGCGCTGCCCTGCAGGATACCGATAGCATGAGGCAGTGCCGGCAGTACTACCGACAAATTTTCTCTTACCGCCCGGGGACTGCCCGGCAGGTTGATGATCAGGGTACGGCCGCGGCTGCCGGCCACGGCCCGGGAGAGCATGGCGTGCGGAGTTTGTTGCAGTCCGGCAGCCCGCATCGCCTCAGGAATCCCGGGGATCACTCTGGAGACTACCGCCAGGGTCGCCTCCGGGGTCACGTCACGGGGGCCCAAACCGGTGCCTCCGGTGGTCAATACCAGGTCTACCAGCAGCTGATCCGCATAGTAGAGCAGCTTGCCCGACAGGATCTCCTGTTCATCCGGCGCCACATCGTAGGCGACTACCTCGGCGCCGATTGAGGCCACCAACTCCTTGATGGCCACGGCGCTGAGGTCCTCCCGCTCGCCCTGGGATCCCTTGTCGCTGGCCGTCAATATCGCTACTCTCAACGTTGCCACCCCTTTAATTATTCGCTAGCATTATTCGAAATCGTCATTGGCCAGGACGGCGATCGGGTCTCCGATCTTGACCGGGCCACCTTGCAGGACCCTGATGAAGATCCCCTCCCGGGGCATGATGCAGTCCCCGGCCTGGTAGTAGATGGCGCACCGATCGTGGCAGACCTTTCCGATCTGGGTCACCTCGCCGAGCACCCCGGCGCCCAATTGCAGCCTGGTTCCTATCGGCAGAGTGAATAGCTCGATGCCTTCGGTGGTGAGATTTTCTGCAAAATCACCGGGCCCCACGTCCAACCCCAGGGCTCGCATCTTGTCTATGCTCTCGAGCGCCAGCAAGCTCACCTGGCGGTGCCAGGGCCCGGCATGGGCATCGCCCTGCAAGCCGTGTTCCGTCACCATCAGGCCCTGACCGACATTGGTTTTGCGCTCTCCCTTGTTCAGGCTGGTGCACACCGCTATGATTCTGGCCACTGCCGCTCCCCTTCCCTGATATAGTTGCCGCTCTTGCCTCCGGACTTTTCCACCAGCCGGACCTCCGTGATCACCATCCCCCGGTCCACCGCCTTGCACATATCGTAGATAGTCAGGGCCGCCACGCTTACCGCAGTGAGAGCCTCCATCTCCACCCCGGTCCTGCCGCGGTTCCGTACCCGGGCTTCGATCTCCACAACCCCCTGCTCCTCATCAAGGTGAAAGTCCAGTCCGACCTCATCCAACAGCAATAGGTGGCACATGGGAATCAGTTCGGCAGTACGTTTGGCCGCCATGATGCCCGCGGTCTGGGCCACCCCCAGCACGTCCCCCTTGGCCAGCCCGCCGGCCCTGATCAGCGCCAGCGTCTCCGGCTGCATATGCACCTTGCCCCGGGCTCTGGCCAGGCGCTCCGTCTCCGGCTTGGCGCCGACATCGACCATGCGGGCGCGGCCGTTCCCGTCAAAGTGAGTCAATTCGGGCATCAATTCAACCCCCAATCTGGCACATCCCCCGGCCATCGGCCGGGGCGCCCGTGGCTTCACCGTAGTCAACCGGTTTCAGCAACAGGGCTGCCCGGAAGAGATCCTGCAGCTCGGCGTCGCTGGCCCCGGACCGGATGGCTTGAAGCAGTTCCACCTCCCGCTGGTCATGGAGACAGGGGCGCAGCTTGCCGTCTGCGGTCAGCCGCAGACGGTTGCAGCGGCTGCAGAAGTGGCTGCTCACGGAGTCGATGAAACCAATGGCGCCCTTGGCGCCGGGCAGCTGGAAACTGCTGGCCGGCCCATTGCCGGTCACTGCTTCAGCAGGGTTCAGAACTCCCAGGGCTTGTTCGATCCGCTGGCACACCTGGGTGCTGGAAGCGAAGTAGCGCCCTGCCTGTTGCCAACTCGTTCCCACCGGCATGATCTCAATAAACCGGACCTGGAATGGATAATCATAGGTTAGTCTGGCAAACCGCGCCCACTCCTCATCATTAAAATGATTCAGGGCGACCACGTTGAGCTTTACCGGCTGAAAACCGGTTTCAAGGGCTCCCATAATACCGTCCCAGACCTGGCAGAAGTCGCCGCCCCTGGTCATCTGCCTGAACTTCACCTGATCCAGGGTATCCAGGCTGACGTTGAGACGCCGCACACCGGCCTCCCATAACTGTTCGTTCATGCGGGACAACAACATCCCGTTGGTGGTCAGGGACAGATCGGCCACACCCGGCAGCAGGGTCAGCGCCCGGATGAAAGGAATGACCCCGCGCCGCAACAGGGGCTCGCCGCCGGTCAGCCGGAATTTGTTGATCCCGAGTTGCAGGGCCACCCCGGCTGCCCGGAGCAGCTCTTCAAAGCGCATGATCTCCGCCCGGGGCTTCACCTTGATCCCCTCAGGCGGCATACAGTACAGACAGCGCAGGTTACAGCGGTCTGTGATGGAAATTCGCAGATAATCGATGGTTCTGCCGAACCGGTCCTCCATCGCTCTCTCCCCCAAAGCAGGAATCCCGTTTCCCTCTGTTCTGTTCAGGCCTGTCCAATGCAGGCCCGGGGACAAAATACCTAATAGGCGCCCTCTCAGCAATCATGCCGCACACAGCGTGGTTTTGCAATCCTGGCCACCTGCTACAGGGCAGCCCGATAGATCTCGGCAAGCTGCTCCACTGAGGCATCCCGGGGATTGGTGATCAGGCTGACGTCCGCTGCCGCCGCCTGGCTGAGTTCCCTGATATGCTCCTCCTGCAGGCCGATTTCCGCCAGGTGCTGCTTCGCCCCGATGTCCGAGCACAGGCGTTCCACGGCCTCGATAGACCTTTCCGCCGCTTCCCGGGAACTCAGGCCCTCGGTCTGCTCCCCCATGGCCTCGGCAATGTCTGCGAAGCGCTCCTTGCAGGCGATCAGGTTGAAGCGCATCACATGGGGCAATAGAATGGCATTCGCCTCGCCATGGGGCATGTTCAACAGCCCTCCCAGCGGGTGCGCCATGGCGTGCACCGCCCCCAGGATGGCGTTGGACATGGCGATCCCTGCCAACAGGCTGGCCATGGCCATGGAGGTCTTGGCCTCCATGTTGGTGCGCGAGGCCACCGAGGCCCGCAGCGAAGAGCTGACCATCTTGATCGCCCGCAGCGCCAGAACGTCGGTGATCGGGGTGGCCGCCACTGAAACGTAGGCCTCAATGGCATGGGTGAGCGCATCCATCCCGGTGTTGGCAGTGAGTACGGCATCGATGGTGCTCAGCAGCAGGGGATCGATAATGGCGATATCCGGCACCAGGGACTTGGAGCCGATGGTCATCTTGACCCGGCGCTGGGTGTTGACGATCACCGTGAACTGGGTGACCTCCCCTCCGGCCCCGGCAGTGGCAGCCACGCAGATCAGCGGAGGCAATGGCCTGGCAATCTTGTCCACTCCCTCGTAATCATCGATCTGCCCGCCATTGGTCACCAGGATGGCCACCGCCTTGGCGGCATCGATGGCGCTCCCGCCGCCCAGGCCGATCACCGCATCGCACCCGGTCTTCAGGTAGAGTTCCCTGCCGTGTTCGATCTCATGGTCTTTAGGGTTGGGCGTAGTCTCAGTCCAGACCTCATATTCGAGTCCGACCTCATGCAGGTGCCTGACCGCCTGGTCTACCCAACCGGCCCCGGCCACTCCCGCATCGCTGACCAGGAACACCTTGGTCGCTCCCAACCTGCGGGCGCTTTCCCCGACTAGCCGCAGCGTTCCCTTGCCGAAGATGATCTCGGGAACCATAAACTTGAAGATCTCCATCGTCAAACCCCCAATCTGCATATGGCATCTCTGACGTCAAGTGCCCAATGCTGCTTTAGTATCGTCTCAGACCTGTTTCTCATCGTGGAGGTAACGCAGTACCCTGGGTGTGGTTCGAAAGCGTTCCGCTGCCAGCGGGTACTGCCCGCCGGCTTCCTCCAGGGCACGATCGATCAGGTGCCTGACGCTATGGGACATCCCTTTCTTCAATTCATCCAAGAAACGGGGCAGCTCGAAACCGGTAGCGACGTCCACCTGGGAGGCCATGGCCTCCAGGCAGGCATTGATCTCCCCCAGCCAATACTGGTCCGGCGTATCCGCACCAGCCGTTTCTATCCGATCCGCCAGTTTGAGCGGCAGGTGTTCCGGAAGCACCGTCGCCGCCCCATCGCTGAGGGCTGCTACCTGAGCCATGACATTGGCCAGTTCCCGAACATTTCCCGGCCAATCATAACCGGTCAGGGCGGCACAGACATCCCGTCCCAACCTGGGGGCCTGCCCCTGTGGGTAGTGACCGGAAAGAAAATGCTCCGCCAGCAGGCAGATATCCTCCCGCCGCTCCCGCAGCGGCGGCAAGGTCAAGGTAACCACATCGAGCCGGTAAAAGAGGTCCTCCCGGAAACGCCGCTCCTTTACCAATTGCTCCAGAGGAGCATTGGTGGCGGCGAGCACCCTGGTATCCACCCGCACCGGCTTCTCGCCCCCGACCCGCACGACCTCCCCGGATTCCAGCACCCGCAATAGTTTTACCTGAATAGCCAGGCTGGCGTCACCGACCTCGTCCAGGAACAGGGTACCCTTATGGGCCAGTTCGAAGATCCCTTTGTGCAGCCCGGTCGCCCCGGTGAAGGCCCCTTTCTCATGGCCGAACAGTTCGCTTTCCAACAGGTTTTCGGGCAGGGCGCCACAGTTGATGGCCAGGAACGGCTGGCTGGCCCGGGGGCTGACCGCATGAATGAACCGGGCCAGGACTTCCTTGCCGGTGCCGGTCTCGCCTCTGAGCAGCAGGGTGATGTGCTTCCGGGCCAGCTTCTCGGCGATGATCAGCAGGCGCTGTATGCGCTCACTCGGCCCCGTCACAAATCCCAGCCTCTCCATTACGCCTTTCCGGGTATCATCCTCCTGAGCTACCAATTCACCGCTGGCCATGGCCCGGTTGAGAGCCCGCTCAATGATCGCTTCCAGTGCCTCCAGGTCTTCAAAGGGCTTTTCCAGGTAATCGAAAGCCCCCAGTTGGATCGCCTCCACCGCCGACTTGACCGTGGAATAACCAGTCATCACCAGCGCCTCACAACGGGGCTGGAGCATCTTGATCTCCCGCAGCAAGGCCAATCCATCAGCGTCCGGCAGCTTCAGATCGAGCAGGACCAGGTGGCAGGGCTGCTGCCAGAGTTCCCTGGCCCGCTTGCCGCTCTCCGCCACCAAGACCTCGTATCCCTTGGAGCCAAGCAAAAACTTGAAGAAGTTGCCCATCTCCACCTCGTCATCGACTATCAGAATCCTGGGTGGCATGCTGTCACTCCTTCCCCATGAAGATGAGAATCAAGCTGATTCCGTTTCAGTCTCCGGCAGCGGAGGAAGATAGACCGTGAAGGTACTGCCGCGTCCCGGCTCGCTCTCCACCCCGATGGTGCCGCCGTGAGTCTGTACGATACCCAGGCTCACCGAAAGACCAAGTCCGGTGCCCTTGCCGACTCCCTTGCTGGTAAAAAAGGGATCAAAGATCTGGGCGAGATTTTCCTGCCGGATCCCCTGTCCGGTATCGGAAACCCTGATGTAGACCTGGCCGCGCCTCTGGTCGTACCCGGTCTGGACGCCGATCTGGCGCTGTCCGGCAGTCCCCTCGAAGGATTGCTTGGCGTTGAGCAGGAGATTCACCAACACCTGCTCCAGCTGCTGGGCATTCCCCTCGATCTGCGGCACCTGATCCTCAAAGTTAGTCAGGATCCGGATGTTATCGGTTTCGATCTGGTATCCTACCAGTTTCAGCGCCTCCTGGACCACATTATTGACAGAAAGCGGGTAGAATACGTACTGCTCTTGCCGGGAAAAGGTCAGCAACCCCTGCACGATCTGCTTACAGCGCAGGGCGCAGGTCTTGATGTCGTCGAACAGTTCATGTTTTTCCTCACTCATGGACAGTTCCCGGAGCAGCAGCTGGACATCCCCCAGGATCACCGCCAGAGGAGTATTCAGCTCGTGGGCCACTCCGGCGGACATCTCCCCCAAGGCGGCCAACCGGGCGGTTTTTAGCAACTGCACCTGCATCTTCAACCGCTCGGTGATATCCTTGACGTAGATCACCACGCCCGGTTCACCCTGATCATAGTTAGATGGGTAGGCATAGAATTCCATGACCCGGCCATCATCGAACTCGTGCTGGGAACTGGCCGTCTCTCCGGTCTGCAGCGCTTCACAAACAGCGCAGTCGTTACAGGCCGTGGCAGCGCCACAGATCACCTCGCAGCACTGCCGGCCCATCAGGGCCTCCTCGGAGAGTCCGCTGTACTGGAGGGTGGCCGGGTTGACCCGGAAGATCTGCATCTTCCGGTCTACCACCAGGATCAGATCCTTGACTGCCTTGAAGGTATTTTCCCACTCCACCTTGGCCCGGGTAACCTCCGCAAACAGGTCCCGGTCCTGCAGGTAGATGGTCAGTTGATTGGCCAGTTGCTGCAGAAACGCCAGGTCGGTGGGATCGTAATTGATCTCCTCGAGGTTGGCCGCCACGAACAATCCCAACACCCGGTCCTGGGCGAACATGGGGCTGATCACCGCCACCCGTATGCCCAACCGCTGCAGGTGCAAGTCATCGAGGCCGGATCCCGGCCTCCAGACCAGCTGCCTGGTAGTCTGGCCGACGTGCCATAATGCCTGGCCCTGGTCCTGTGGGATTTCCATACCGGTGCAGCTGAGCCCGTCCTGGGGGTGAAAGCAATTCAGGTAGAGCTTGCCACCGCGGAAGATGCACAGGCTGACCCGGTCGAAGGGAATGATCTGTTTTACCCGGTCACTGATGTTCATGACTAACTGATCCAGGGGCGTGTTGATACTGATCTGGCGTGCCAATTCGTTCAGGATCTCCAACTGTGAATTGCGCTTGGTGATCTCGGAGATCTTGTCCTTAAGCTCTCCGTAATAGCTTCGCTTGGATGCATAGACCCCGGTCAGTTTCTCGATCAGTTGGGTTTTATGCTCCGGCACGGCTCACACCTCGCCAAATATATTTATTTTTAATATCATTGATGTTTGTCCCCACTCAATATTACGCCATAATAGAGGGGGAGCGCTACTGTAAATCGCTGATTATCTTGCTGTTTCGTACTATTTCTGCCATGCGGCACCGGGCAATTGCGGCTGGATCTTAGAACTGCATAGCCTTAGAGGTTCCGCCTTTTCGGAATCATTTCCGGTTACGCGGAATTAATACCGCGGATCAAATAAAGTGCCGCCATACTGCCGGGAGGCAGCCGACGGCTATCTGTTCTGAAGAGCAGTGATGCCCAGCCGCGACCGAACGGCTCACTTGAACGGGCTTTTGATACCCATTTCTTTTATGAGATAATCATATATTAGATACAGGTCGTCATATGGAAATTCCAGTTTCGCCGGTACCTGAGCCAGCACATCCTGCTCTGGCTCAACGGTTGCGTGCGGCTTGAAAGTTCTCTGCAGACGCAACGACTTCCGTCCATCGATCCGCTTGCTATCCTTAGGATTATTCAATACCACTGCCATCTTCAGTCTCTCCCTTCTACCTGCTTCCGGTATGAAGCCAGCTTGTTCCATCCTTCTAAAATGAATACATGCAATAAACGTGCCTGAAATAAGGCAGGATGCGATCCCGGCTCAGCAAAGCATCAGGCGGGGTCTTGACCACGCCTGATGCCTGTTTCACCTTTATAATTCTCCAGGTTTGCGGAGCGGCTATTTCCCGGCCTCGCCTACAACAAAGCGTGTATAGTTATTACCGCTGAGAAAACGGGTGATAAGGTAGGAGATAGTGAGGGCAATAAACGGGTCAATGATCACCAGTATATAGCTCGGCAGCGCCTGGCTCCACAAGTAAAAATAATTATGCAGAAAAAATAGCACTGCCGGATGCATTAAATAGATACCCAGGGACTTGCTGGAGAGCATCTTGATCAGTGTCTGCAGTGACCCGCTGCTCATCATGACTAAAGAGAGCCGGAATAGGATGGCGATCGCAAAAAGACTATACAGATAAAAACTGGGCTTGAAAACACTGACGGTCAGATCCCAGGATTGGCCCAGGTAGCGGTAACAATAAAAGTATTGGCCAATAACCAGCGCCGCGCTGAGAAGCAACCCCATCTCTATCCAACCGATGTGATCGGCAAGCCATCGGTGGCATTCTTCCAGATAGATTCCCGCCAACCCTCCCAGCAGGTAGAAAGGCAAGTAAGAAAATAACAGGTGATCCTTGTACATCAGCAACCATGCGGTAACACCGGCCCAGGGCGTGCCGGCCACCAGACTGACTATCCTGGTGCTCTGGGCCTCTAATCCATAAAAGTAGACCATGCAGATCAAGAATCCGCTTGCCATTAGCAATCCTGCCCAGAGGCGCGGGCGGCGGGGTTTGAATATTACGAGCAATAATGGTAGGAAAAGGTAGAACTGAATAGTGACAATAATGTAGTACAGGTGGTAAAAAGCGTTGCCGTTAACCAGGCTCTGCGCCCAGACGGCAACAAAGCTTACCGGATCTGACCATTGAATCGTACCGGACCAATAATCCAGGGCCAGATAGACGGCGGTCCAGACGGCGTATGGAATGATCAGGTTCTTCAACCGGCGTCTGTAGAAACGTTGCGGGTCAAGTTTCCGGTCCTGGTAGCTGTAGAAAAAGACCAATCCGGTGATAAACATAAAAACGAACCTACCATAACGGAATAGGTTCACGGTTAGTCCCTGAAAGGCATGGCTTACGATGTTGGCATCCGGAAGTGAGAAAAAAAATGCCATCGAATGAATAATTACTATCGAGGTCAGGCCGAAGGCGCGAAAGTAATCCATCTCCCCCAAATGGGCTTTGGCCGACGGCAGCAAACTCCCCAATCCGCTATCTCTACTCATACCCCAGGGCTTCGGACGGGTTGAGCCTGGCCGCCCGGGTGGCCGGGTAATAGCCGAAGAAGACGCCCACGACGATGGAAAACCCGACTGAGATCAGGATGGAGGAGATAGAAATCGGGGCTGCCATCTTGGCAAAGAAGGCAAAGATCTTGGCCCCGCCGATCCCGAAGATGATCCCGAGCAGAGCGCCGAGCAGGCTCAGCATCACCGCTTCCAGCAAAAACTGGCTGAGAATGTCCTGCCTGGAGGCTCCGATGGCCATGCGCACGCCGATCTCCCGGGTACGCTCGGTGACCGAGACCAGCATGATGTTCATGATGCCGATGCCGCCGACGATCAGGGAGATGGCGGCCACGCTGGCCAGGAACAGGATCATGGAGCCGGTGACACTGGCTGCTGTCTCCTGGATCTGGGCCATGTTGGTGATCCGGAAATCATCCGCGGCGGTTGCCGCCAGCCGGTGGCGCGTGCGCAGCAGGGTCTCGATGGCGTTCTGGACGCTGTCCATCTGCTCCTTGGAGGCCACCTGTACCTGCATCATATTGATCGCCTGGTTGGTGATCCCCGACATCCGGATCTGGGCGGTGGTCACGGGGATGTAGATGACGTCGTCCTGGTCGTTGCCTCCCATGCCGGCGCCGATGGATTGCAGCAGACCGATAACCCTGAAGGACACGTTCTTGATCCTGATCTCGGTGCCTATCGGGTTGGCGCCGTTAGGGTAGAGGTTGGTATAAACCGTCTGGCCAAGCACGGCCACCGCAGAGATACTCTGCACGTCGGTATCGTCGAAGAATCTGCCCTGGGCGACGGTCAAGGAGGAGATATCCACCACTGCCGGTGTGGTGCCGGTGGCGGAGGTAGTCCAGGTCTGGTTGCCATAGGTGACCAGACCGCTCGTCCTCACCGTCGGGGCCACTCCTGCCACGCCGTCCAGCTTGGCGATAGCAGTGGCATCCTTGAGGGTCATGGTGTTGGTGGTGCCGCTCCGCACCCCGAACTGCCCGGAGGCTCCCGGGGAGATCATCAGCATGTTGGTCCCCAACCGGTTGATGTTGGCCATCACCTGGGCCTGGGTGCCCTGCCCGATGGACATCATCAACACTACCGCCCCCACGCCGATGATGATGCCGAGCATGGTCAAGAAGGAGCGCATCTTGTTGGCCTTCAGGGCGCGCACGGCGAAATCGCTGAGGATGCTGAATTTTACTGCCATCGGCTATAATACCTCCAATAGAGACATTTCCCTCGGGACATTCCTAGGCAATTATAATACATTCCGGGCGCCCGGCCCGCTAAAGGCGCGGTGTGTCTCCATGTCTTAAACATCGTGCCAGTTGGGCACCTGGTCATCGCTGATGATCTGTCCGTCTCTGATCACTACTTTGCGCTGGCAGAAGTCGGCCACAAACGGTTCGTGGGTGATCACCACTACCGTCGCCCCGTGTTCCCGGTGCATCTTCTGGAAGATCTCCATGATATCCTTGCTGCTCACTGTATCCAGAGCCCCGGTGGGTTCATCGGCCAGGATCACCAGCGGCCTCTTGACGATCGCTCTGGCAATGGCTACCCGCTGCTGCTGTCCGCCGGACATCTGGTTCGGCCAGTGCTGGGAGAAATCATGCAGGCCGACCTGATCAAGGGCGGCCATTGCCTTTGCCTCGGCCTCGGCGCCAGCCATTCCCGCATAGAACAGGGGCAGTTCCACATTGTACAGGGCAGTCGCCCGGGCCAGCAGGTTGTAGCGCTGGAAGACGAAGCCCAGGTTCGCGTTGCGGGTGGCCGCCAGCCCGTTCTCATCCAGTTTGGAGACGTCCACTCCATTCAGATAGTAATCGCCGCTCGTCTGTTTGTCCATGCATCCGATGATGTTCATCAGGGTGCTCTTGCCGGAGCCGGAGGGCCCCATGATGGCGACCATCTCTCTTTGCTTGATCTCCAGGTCGACGCCCCTCAGGGCATGCACCTCGACCCCTGACAGGGGGTAGACCTTGACTAGGCCGCGGCAGTGGATGAGGGGGAAAGAGGATGCCTGTGCTGTTTTATCTGCTCCGTCTCTGATTGCCTCTCTAATTGCCACCCGGGCGAGCCCCCATTCTTAACGCCGACCCGCCGCCTAGCGCTCCTCCGCCCTGGCGGCCACCCTGCTGGCCTCCGCCCTGAAACCCGCTGGCTCCAGAAGACCCGGAGGATTTTGATGCCGTGGTGCTGCCGGTGACTATGAGATCACCTTCGGCCAGGCCGGACTTGATCTCCACGTTGACATCATCGGTCAGGCCGGTCTCAACTCTCTTGATCTGCGGCTTGCCATTCACCAGCACTACTATCATGCCCCGATTCTGGAGATTGCTAGCGCCTGTGCCCCCTTGTGAGCCGGCAGAACCTCCCTGAGCAGAACCGGCTCCCTGAGCGGCAACTGAGCCTCCCTGGGATAAAGCGGCTGATCCTCCACCTTCCTGAGGCGAGGTCGAACCTCCCTGAGCAGCGCCGGAACCACCAGAACGCACCGTCCGGTTGGATCCGCCGCCACTGGTCCTGTTGGCCGTTGCCAGGGATGCCATATAGGTGCGGGCGTAAGTGAGAGCCGCCTGGGGAACCACGATGACATGGCCGGCCGAGGCGGTGACGATGTTGATCGATGCCGGCAGGCCGCCCTTCAGC
>JAHFCR010000122.1 GCA_023249405.1 Peptococcaceae bacterium
ACCTCGATCCCCTCCAGATGCATCCGCCTGGCCATGATCAGTCCGATATCCCCCGAGCCGAGGATCACCGCCCGGCTGCCCGGCCTCAGGTTCTCCACATTCATGTAGCGCTGCGCTATGCCTGCGGTCATGACACCGGCCGGCCGGTATCCGGGGATCATGATCGCCCCCCTGGAGCGTTCCCTGCACCCCATCGCCAGCACGACAGCTCCGGCCCCGATGTGCAGCACGCCCTGCCGGTTGACGGCCGTGATCCGGCGCCCGGCGTCGATCTCCATCACCATCGTCTGCAGGTAGGTGTCGATCCGCTCGCTGTCCACCTGCTTGATAAAACGGTCGGCGTACTCCGGCCCCGTCAGTTCTTCTTTGAAGTATTGCAGGCCAAAACCGTTGTGAATACACTGATTGAGGATACCGCCCAGTTCGTCATCCCTCTCCAGCAACGCCACGCCGCATCCGAGGGCGCGGGCGCTGAGGGCCGCAGCCATGCCGGCTGGGCCGCCGCCGATGACGACCACATCGTACTCTCTATTTTCCATCAGATCTCACCTCTTTCAGGAGGCCGTTGACAACTGCCGAATCCTGGTACTCCAGCCAGATATCCCAGGGGTCCCGTCCCAATTCCCGGGCGAGGATGGCCAGCACGCGGGGCTGGCAGAAGCCGCCCTGGCAACGTCCCATGCCGGCCCTGGTCCTTCTCTTGACGCCGTCGATGGTGGTTGCCCCCACCGGCCCGCGGATGGCATCGGCAATCTCCCCGGCGGTCACGCCCTCGCAGCGGCAGACAACTTGCCCGTATGCCGGGTTGCTTCTGATCAGTTCGTCCCGCTCGGCATCAGTGAGCTTGCTGCAGGAGACCGGGGCCTGGCGATAGGGATTGAAGTCCGGTTTATCCTGGAGGTCGAGACCCTGATCGGCCAACAGGCCGACGACCATGCCGGCGATCGCCGGCGCCGAGGCAATACCCGGCGATTGAATTCCTGCCGCATTGATAAATCCCGGCAGACCCGGAACCGGCCCCACGACAAAGTCATCGCCCGTTCCCTCGGCCACCGCTCTCAGCCCGGAGAACTCTCTGATCACCTTGTGGGCGCCGATCTCCGGTATCAGCCTCCGGCCCCCGGCGATCAACTCCTGGACGCCCACCCTGGTGGTGGCGACATCCTCCTTGTCCTCCACCAGGCGCGCCGTGGCGCTGACCAGCGTGTTGCCCGAAACAGTCGGAATGACCACGATCCCCTTGCTGGGGCCCGACGGCAGCGGAAAGAGCACGGTATTGAGCGAAAATCCCAGTTCCTTATCCAGCACCAGAACCTCGCCAAGCCTCGCCTTGATGTTCAGATCCTTCTGCCCGGCCATTGAGGCGACGGCATCGGCATAGACGCCGGCTGCATTGACCACGGTTCTGGCGGTAAAATCGCCCTGCCCGGTTTGCAGTATGAACTCCCCGGCGGCTCTCCCGATACCGGTGACGGCACAGTTCCGATAGACGGCCACGCCGTTGGCGGCAGCGTTTTCCGCCTGCGCCAGGGCCACCTCAAACGGATCGACAATGCCCGCGGTCGGCGCATAGAGAAATATTTTCGCCTCAGGGTTGAGGCGGGGCTCGATGGTCCTGGCCTGTTCCAGGTTCAGGAGCGCCAGGCCGGCCACGCCATTAGCCAGTCCATTGTCGTACAGGTGCTTTATATAGTCGGCGTCGCTGCCATCAAAACCGACCACCAGCGAGCCGGTATTCACGTACTTGAAACCCAGTTCGGAGGCCAGCCTCGGATACGCCCGGTTTCCCAGGACGTTGAGTTTGGCCTTCAGAGTGCCGTGCTTGGCGGAATATCCGGAGTGCACCACTCCGCCATTGGCCTTGGTGGTGCCGCAACTGATATCCGGATAGGCTTCCAGCAGCGCCACCATCAACCGGAAGGAGGAGAGTTGCCTGGCTACCGCCGTTCCGACGATGCCTCCCCCGATAATGACCACATCATAAACAGCCATCTGCGACCCTCATTCCCTAAAGTTGTTGTCTCTTGACCAATGCCTGTTGCCAGTAATTGACGCTCTCCCGCATCGATCGGAGCACGATTTCGTCGGTGGCGCCGAATGGTTTGAAGAACAACTCCATGATTAGGTAGATCTCCTCCACCCCCGTAGCCTCGACGCAAGAGAGGATGCGCTCCGCCTCGACCACGCCTCTGGTGTTGTGCTCCGCGGTAAACGGCCAGTGCGGGCTGCTGACGATATCCGTCTGCTGCAGGTGCAGTACCCTGCAGTCGGCTCCCAGTTCCCGGATCCAGGCGTATGGGTCCCTGTCCTCCGGATCGGCCGAGATCAGATTGAGATGGCCGACATCCAGATTCAGATAGACCGGCAGCGCCAGGGCATCCTTCAGGCGGGCGTAGATCTCCCTGGTCTCCGCGATCGTGCTGGGGTATTCCCTGGGTATGGACATCGGCTCCACCAGCAGGTATTTCAGGCCCTGATCCCGGGCATGGCGCGACAGATCGGCCATGATGGCCACGTATTCGGCCAGCAGTTGCCGTTTCCGGGCGCTATCGGCGATATCCGCCATGCTCAGGGCACCCAGGTACAACCCCGCCGAGGGGGCCCCCATCGCTGCGGTCAGATCGATCATCGCCCGGTACCAGTTGATGAAATCGAGCCGCAATTCCGGGTCCGGATGCAGGAGAAAATTTGTCTGGTGGGGTATCGCCCCACTGCCGCTGCCGCAGATCTCCACGCCTTTGGCCCTGGCCAGGTCCCTGATCTGCCCCGCCACTCTTCTCCAGTGAGGCTCGCTGACTAGCACAGGGTCCAGCATGTCGGTATATAATTGCACATACTTGACTCCCAGGTCATCGGCAATGATGCCGATCCACTCCTCCGGAAGCGGCCAGCGGTTCAGGGCAAAACTGGTATTCAGGCCTAGCTTGAACTCTGTCATCCCATTCTCTCCTTCTGCTGCGCGTCATCGCTGTCACCACAGATCAGATCTGCAACCGCCAGGATGATCTCGCTGTAAACGTCGGCGTCCAGTCCGCAGCGCCCGATAAACAGGCCGTTGACATCCGGCTGGACGGCGATGGACTGGTAATTTTGCAGGTTGACGCTGCCACCGTAGAGCACCAGTGCCCGGGAGGCCGCATCTGATCCGTAAAGTTCCCCGATAATGCCCCTGATAACCCGGTGCATTCTTTCAACGTACCCGGCATCGGCGGCCTCTGCCTGGCCGATAGCCCAGCGCGGTTCATAGGCAAACAGTATGTTAACGGCATCTTCCTCGCCGATCCCCCGCAGCAACTCCACCAGTTGCTGTTTAAGGAACAGAGCCGACCCGGCTTCATCGCCCCTCTCCTCCTCCCCGATGCACAGCACCGGCTGCAGGCCAAACCTGAAAGCAGTGTGCAGCTTCATGTTGGCCGAGCGATCGGTTTCGTTGAACAGCGCCCGGCGTTCCTGATGATTCAGCTCTACATAACGGCAGCCCAGTTCGACCAGCATCGGGGCCGAGATCTCGCCGGTGAAGGCCCCCCCGGTCTCCCAACTCATGTTCTGAGCCCCATACCGGATGTTGCTGCCCTTCAGTTCTCTGCTGACAGCATCCAGGGCCGTGAACGGTGGCAGCACAAAAACGGGAAACGTTGAAAACCCCGACAGCTTCTCTTTCAGCTGCCTGACCAGATTCACGGCATCGTGTACCGTGGCGTTCATTTTCCAACCGGAACCGATAACCATCGGTTTCATTAAAGGTCACATCCAAATTGAGAATTTTCTCATGATGATATCATTTGCCCATTTAATTCTTCATGCTTTGAAAGAATTCCTGCCGTCTGAAAAAAGATTTGCGGAAATTCCACTTCCAAAAATGGCTGGTTGCAGGCCAGTTAGCGCCTGCAACCAGCATTAAAGAGGGGGATTGGCATTATTTGGCCTGTCGAAAGAGCGAACCGGCATGGGGGCGGCGCCTCTCTGATCGTTCTGATGCTCATATCGGTCTCCTCGCTTTAGAGTCCTTTAGATGCGATATAGGCGGCCAGGTCCACCACGCGGTTGGAATAGCCCCATTCGTTGTCATACCAGGCAAACACTTTGATCAGTGTCCCTTCCATCACCATGGTGCAGGTGGCATCGAAGATGGATGAGTGGGGATTGCCGTTGAAATCCCTGGAGACCAGCAGTTCTTCATTGTATTGGAGAATGCCCTTCAGCGGCCCTGCAGCCGCTTCCTTGAACACCCGGTTGATCTCTTCCGGCGTGGTCGGGCGCTCCACTTCGGCGACGAAATCGACCAGCGAGACGTTGGGGGTGGGCACGCGCACCGCCATCCCGGTCAGTTTGCCCTTGAGTTCGGGCAGCACCAATGCCACCGCTTTGGCCGCCCCGGTAGTCGTGGGGATCATGGACAGCGCCGCCGCCCGCGCCCGGCGGAGGTCCTTATGGGCGAAATCCAGGATGCGCTGGTCGTTGGTGTAGGCATGGGTGGTGGTCATCAGCCCGCGCCGCACCCTGAAACTGTCATGCAGCACTTTCACCACCGGCGCCAGGCAATTGGTGGTGCAGGAAGCATTGGAGATGATCTGGTGCCGGCCCGGCTCGTACCGGTCCTCGTTGACTCCCATCACAATGGTGATGTCTTCCTTCTTACCGGGAGCGGTAATGATCACCTTTTTTGCTCCGGCCCTGATATGAGCCGAGGCCTTCTCGGCTTCGGTAAACTTGCCGGTACCCTCAATTACTATGCCTACCCCCAGGTCGCCCCAGGGCAGGTTGGCGGGATCTTTTTCGGCGTATGCCTTGATCTCCCTGCCATTGACGATGATCGCCCCGCCGGCCGTCTCGACCGTACCCTGGAAGGGGCCGTGCACGGAGTCCCACTTGAACAGGTGGGCGTTGGTGGCCGCGTCGGTGAGGTCGTTGATGGCCACCACCTCCACTTGCGGATTGTTCGCTGCAGCACGCAGAACCAGCCTTCCGATTCTTCCAAAACCGTTGATGCCGACTTTGACTGACATTCTTGTTCCCCTTTCTATATTTGATCTTGCATCCAACAGGCTATCTCTGACTGTGCCGGACTAAGATCGCCCGTCCGGTAATGAGCATTTTCTCACTATTGTTACTTATGCTCATTACATTTTCTTCACCGCTTGCGAAATTCCTTCTCAGCCCAAATAAAAATACAATATTCTTTCTGTCGCTCTTAGCATGGACCATCAAACCGAAAGGTGCGCTCAAGTCAAATAATGGCACTTCATCCAGTGCTATGTTGCATGTAACAGTTACCCCTGATCAAAAGTCAGGTTTGGGCGATGTCAGCAGACAATAACCTCTG
>JAHFCR010000064.1 GCA_023249405.1 Peptococcaceae bacterium
TGGATGTGTTGTTTCAGGCCACCAGCCTGAGCGATTTTCTGACTCGCTTCGATCTGATGCAGCGGATTGCCGAGCAGGATATCTCGCTGATGAAGCAGATCTCCTCCATGCGCGACAAGATTGCCCAGAGCAAAAAAGATATGGAGAGCAAGAAGGCGCAACTGGTCGTGCTGCAGAGCCAGACTCTGGCCAAACAGAACACTCTGGCGGCAAGCAGCCTGCAGAAGAAGCAGCTTATGGCCCAGATCAAAGCCCAGCAAAATGCCCTGCAGCAGCAGCTGGACATGGAAGAGGATGCCGCCGAGCAACTCACCCAGTTCATTCAGCAGAATCAGAACAAGAACGCTCCGGCTCAGGGCACCGGGCGCCTGGTCTGGCCGGTCAGGGGTCCTATTACCTCGCCCTTCGGCATGCGCATCAATCCGGTCACACACAAATACTCGGGACATACGGGGATAGACATCGGTGTGGCCTACGGCACCAGCATCGCCGCCGCCGATGGCGGCACGGTGATCTTCGCCGGCTGGAACGACGCTTACGGCAACATGACCGTTCTCGACCACGGCGGCGGCATCTCCACCATGTACGCCCACCAGTCCAAACAGTTGGTGGGGGTGGGGGATCATGTGCGCCAGGGCCAGGTCATCGGCAAGATCGGCAGCACCGGATGGAGCACGGGGCCGCACCTGCACTTCGAGGTGCGCGTCAACGGCACTCCGGTCAACCCCATGAACTATTTGAAATGATCTCAGGACGCTAATAAATAGACTGACAAGTAACGATCCGGGGCGGTCAGCCCCGGTTTCTGTTGCCTGTCTGACGAGAAACGTCATCTGGACTTGGTGGCCACAGTTTTTGAAAAGTTTCTGAAAATACAAGTGTTATATATTTTTGCAGACGGGCGTGAGGGCCGCCAAGCGGTGAATTAAGTTTAAGCTCTGGTGCGGCAAGGCTTTTAAAGTCGATAATAATACGGTAAGATAATTCATATAGTGGGGATAATAGGAAGTAACGGGGATTTAGACTGCGAGGTGGATGCGCTGGAGCGGCGTTGGGTAAGGACTATCGTTCCCTGGATCATTATTGCCTGTATTGTGGCCGGATTGGGCGGCCTTTTCTTTTGGGCGGGACAGTCAGGAGTGGCCAACCTGGTCAGGACCTACTGCCTGATCAGGGCGAATGCCCTGGTGCAGGTGCCCACCTCGACCTTGGTGGAGGGCGCTGTCAAGGGGATGGTTGATTCCCTGGGTGACCCCTATTCGGTGTATCTGGATAAGGATAACTATCAGGAATTGAACGCCCAGATCGAGGGTTCCTTCGGGGGTATCGGGGTGGAGTTCGATATGGACAAGGACCGGCGCCTGGTGATCGTATCCGTCCTGCCGGGGACACCGGCGGCCGGGGCCGGGCTCAAGAGCGCCGACGTCATTGTCCAGATCGGCAGTAAGGATGCCACCCAGATGTCCCTTGAAGGTGCCGCCAAGCTGTTGCGGGGCAACATTGGAACCAGCGTCGCCATCAAGGTCTGGAGGCAGCAGGAGAACAAGTACCTGACCGTCACCCTGAAACGGGAGCAGATTGAACTGCCCTCGGTAACCGGCAAGATCGTTGCAGGACACCCGGAGATCGCCTATATCCAGGTGGCCAATTTTAACCGGGGCAGCACTCTCCCCCAGCTGTCGCAGGCTTTTGCGGAGATCGGCAAACAGGGTTACCAGGCCCTGATCCTTGACCTCAGGGGTAATCCCGGCGGCGATCTGCAGACTGCCGTGGAACTGGGCGGATACTTCGTACCGCCGGGGCCGGTGGTACGGATCGTACACCGGGGCGGGTCCGAGGATGTCTGGCGCTCCAGCCAGGAAAAGAAGTACCTGAATGTGCCTCTGGCAGTGCTGATCGATGGCGGTAGCGCCAGCGCCTCGGAGATCGTGGCCGGGGCGATCAAGGATACCGGCAGCGGCACGCTGATCGGGGAACGCACCTTTGGCAAGGGCGTGGTGCAGACCGTATTCGATCTCCAGGGCCAGGTGGGCGTCAAGCTGACCACCGACAAGTATCTGACTCCCAAGGGGATCGACATCAACAAGAAGGGGATCGATCCCGATATAACAGTCAAGCAATCCAGCGGCAGCGACCAGGACTTACAACTGCAGCAGGCGATTCAGGTGCTGCTGGAGAAGCTCGGCAAGGCGCCGAAGCAAGCGGCGTAGGAGGGGCTGTAGATGGGCTTTCCCTGGGGCGCCATCCTGTCTCAGATCCTTACGCTCTTTCTGCAGGCCCTGATCCAGCCCTTCTTTCTGATCGTCGTGGTGCTGATCTGGCTGCAGACCCGGCGCCTGTTGCAAACGAGAGAGGCCCTGTTCGGCGTGCGCGGCTCTATCCTCCGGCCGTTGCTGGCGGCCATCGGCTATGGCATTCTCGGAGGGTTGATCGGGAGCGTGCTGATGGTAGTCCTGGGGATCTCCCTGAACGATCTGGGGATCCTCTGGTTGTGGGGCATCGCCATCTTGCTGATGCTGATCAGCCCGCGTCTGCTGTGCTTCTCCTACTCCGGCGGTATCCTGGCCCTGGTCTCCCTGCTGACAGGCTATCCGAAGCTGAACATCCCGGCCCTGATGGGGCTGGTGGCGGTGCTGCACCTGATCGAGAGCGTGCTGATCCTCGCCAGCGGGCACATTGATCCGCTTCCAGTTTACGTGCGCAACCGGTTTGGCCGGGTGGTAGGCGCTTTCAACCTACAGAAGTTCTGGCCGATACCGCTGGTTGTCATTACAGTGATGGGATTGCCATCAGAGTTGCCGCATATGCCGGACTGGTGGCCGCTGCTAAGGCCGTTGGGCGCCTTGTCCGCCCAGGCGGCTTACGGCCTCCTGCCGGTGATCGCCGCCCTGGGCTACGGGGAACTGGCCATTACCTGCCTGCCCCGGGAGCGGGTCAGACTGACCTCGCTGCACCTGGCCCTGTTCAGTCTGGTGCTGCTGTGCCTGGCCATACTGGCCGCTTACATTCCGCAGACGGCGATCCTGGCCGCCTTATTTTCTCCTCTTGGACACGAGGTGGTGATCCGCGTGGGGCAGCGGTCGGAACTGCAGGGGAAACCCCGCTTCGTGCCACCCGCCCGCGGCGTGATGGTGCTGGATGCGCTCAGGGGCTCGCCATCCCGGCAGGCCGGCCTGCGCTCCGGAGACGTGATCCTCAAGATTGCGGATATTCCGGTGAATTCCCGGAGCCAGTTTGCCTATGTCCTGGATGTTTCCGGCCCCACCGTGGATGTCGAGTACCAGCAGGAACCCGGCCACCTGAAGCGCACCCGGATCACCGTGGACCCGAATGGTCCATCGGATCTGACCGCTCGCTGCGGAATGGTGCTGGTGCCTGAACCGAACGACCCCCCCACCGTGGATATCGCTACCTCCAGCCCTCTGCAGGGGATCTACCGCCGCCTCGCCCACCTACGCCTTCGCTAATATGGGTGGCCCACCACCTGCCGGAAACTGGCTGCCATGCAAGTAAACTCCCGGAATAAACGTCTGCCGGGTATTGAGAATCCCCTCCGAAGATGCCGTCGCTGCATATGCTTTACGCGGAAGTTTTAACGGGGTACTATAGCTCAAGCCTCTGGTCATAGATAACGGCTGCGGCGACAAAGATCGCCGCGGCGATCAGCAGGTCAAACAACAGGGAAATGACCATGTAAGATGTCGGAACCGGGGCCATGGTGTGCAGTTTTATAGCCCACATCTCCTTGTTTGCTGTCAAAAACCTGAAACTGGAGTCCGGCTGCAGGAGCATGCCGGCCAGATGGTGCAGTCTAGAGGCCAGGTAGAGGGTGGCCAGGAAGGTGAAACCAGTAACCAGCCGGTCTAATATGCGGCACAGTCTTCCTACCACTTGGCTGAAAAATGAGATGCACAGCAGCGCTAACATACCGGTGATGCAGGACAGAAAGAACAGCCACGCCCAGCTCATCCGGGGGTCGGAGAGGGCGCTGTATAAGAGCTGCTGTTGATTTGGCGGGATCTTGGCGATGGCGAGTATCCCACCGCATATTCCTACTGTCAGGATACCGATCAGCAACTGGCTGAACAGGGCTGCCAGCTTGGCCCCCAGGACCGCACATCCAGACGCGGGAAGGGATAGCAGCAGATAGATCGTATGATGGGACCACTCCTGGTTGAGAATTCTGAACGAGGCCAGGAAGGGAATCAGGAAGGCAAACAACAGCAGGTTGGAATCGAGCAAGCTGAGAATTAAGCCATTATCTCTGGCGGCAGGGCCGGAAATCTTGAAGTAGAAAAATAGATTGATGATCACCGCCAGGATGGCAAAGATGATAATTTCCATCAGCAGTTTATGCATCTCGTTGCGGTAAAGTCTCCAGAACATTCTAATCTTACTGCTGCTCTGCATGCCTGAACGCCTCCTTCATGATCTCCACCAGCGACATCCCTTTTTGGGCTCTCAGATCCTCGGCCTTGCCGCTGATCCGGATACTGCCGTGATCGATAAAAAACGCCCGGTCCACCAGGTTCTCGATTTCGTCGATTTCGTGGGTGGAGATGATAATGGTCTGTTTTCCTTCCTGGTACTCCCGGATCAGGGAATTGATAATTTCCTCCCTGGTCATGAGATCGATGCCGGAAAAGGGCTCATCCAGCAAGAGGTAGGGCGCCCGCCTGGAGGTGGTTAGCAGCAGTCTGCATTTGGCCAACTGGCCCCTGGAGATCTTACTCAACTTCATGCCTTCATCCAGGTTAAGGAAATGAAGCTGGCTTTGGTAGCAATGTTCGTCCCAGTCGTTGTAGAAATCCTGGATGAAAGCGGCTGCATCCTTCAGGGTCCACCAGTGGTAGAGATGGTTCAGTTCCGGCAGATAGGCGATGCTCTCCCTCCGCTGGCGCGGAAGCTTGCCATCCACCCATACCTCACCCCGGTCGGGACGGCTGAGCCCGACGATCATCTTGATAGTGGTCGATTTGCCAGCGCCGTTGGGGCCGAACAGTCCGATAATCTCACCATCCACAAATTCCAGGGTGAGCCCGTTTAGTGCCTGTGTTCTACCGTAGCTTTTACTCACATGGTCAAACCTGATCACTTTTCAACATCCCCTTTCTCTGAGGCCAGGTGTAAATCGATCAGCCCAATCAGCTCCTGGTCCCGGAAGCCCAGGGACCTCATGTCGTAGATGAATCTGTCCATGATCTGCCCCGCCATTTCTGTCTGGAGATCCCTTTGCTTTTTTTCGGTGGCGGTGATGAAGGTGCCTTGGCCGCGGATCGTTTCCACCATCTGCATCATCTCCATTTCCCTATAGGCTCGCTGGACCGTATTGGGGTTAACTTGCGCTCTCTCGGCATATTCACGCTGGGAGGGGATCCTGTCTCCAGGACTCAACTCGCCGCGTGCCAATTTCCTTTTGTAGAAATCGATGATCTGCCTGTATATGGGCTGTGAACTGTCGAAATCCATCTGGCTCACCTCCTATAATAATAGTACACTAATGCACTAGTGCTCTATTATTATATGGCAACTTTGGATCGCGGTCAATATGTTTTTTCAGGCACGATAACTGCCTGATCGGGAAGATCCTGCTGGTATGGGCCTTTCTGGTGAGAGTCGGTCAGGCTTTGAGCCAGCGGATAAATCTGTTGTAGAGAATGCCCGTGAATAATCATGACGGTCGGTGGCTGGTCGTTGCCTGGCGATCCGGGCACCCAATCCCGACGCTCTCTACTTGTTAATGCCGCATCAATAGTTCGACCCCACTTTCCCATGCATCCCGGTATGCTGCGCTACCTGCATGGAAGCGGGCCACTGTAGGCAGAAAAGCACTTTTTGTGCTATAATCGGTAATGAAAATCCCTGTTATTATTGGTATGTAGCGGATCTTTCCAGACCACTGCATTGCACACCGGCTTGACTTCGAGAAAGGTGTTTTTTATGGCTGCTTTTCAGCTCAAGTCCCCGTTTCAACCGACCGGCGACCAGCCACAGGCGATTGCCCAGTTGACCGCGGGCCTCAGGCAGGGGATGCCCACCCAGACCCTGCTGGGAGTTACCGGATCCGGCAAGACCTTTACCGTGGCGGGGCTGATCCAGGAGGTGCAGCGGCCGACCCTGGTGATCGCCCATAACAAGACCCTGGCTGCCCAACTCTGCGGGGAGTTCCGTGATTTTTTCCCGGACAACGCGGTCGAATATTTCGTCAGCTATTATGATTACTACCAGCCTGAGGCCTATGTGCCCCAGACCGATACCTATATCGAGAAGGACTCCTCTCTGAACGAGGAGATCGACAAGCTGCGCCACTCGGCCACCGCCTCCCTGTTCGAGCGACAGGATGTGATCATCGTGGCCAGCGTCTCCTGCATCTACGGTTTGGGCTCACCGGGGGCCTACCGGGACATGATGCTGTCCCTGCGCCAGGGAATGAAGATCGACCGGGACAGCGTGCTGGCCAAGCTGATCGAGATCCAGTACCTGCGCAACGATTACGACTTTGCCCGCGGCCGTTTCCGGGTGCGGGGGGACGTGGTGGAGATCTTCCCGGCATCCTTCAGCGAGAAGGCCTTGCGGGTGGAGTTCTTCGGGGACGAGATCGAACGGATTCTGGAGATCGACACCCTGACCGGGGAAGTGCTGGCCCGGCGCCTGCACGCCGTGGTTTTCCCGGCCTCCCACTACGTGACTCCCCGGGGCGAGATGGAGCGCGCCATCGAGGAGATCGCTGCAGAACTGGAACAGCGCCTGCCGGAGTTGCGTGGCGAGGGCAAGCTGCTGGAAGCCCAGCGCCTGGAACAGCGCACCCGCTACGATCTGGAGATGATGCGGGAGGTGGGCACCTGCAAGGGGATCGAGAACTATTCCCGGCACCTGACCGGGCGCCCGCCGGGGGAGCCGCCCTACTGCCTGATGGACTTCTTTCCCCAGGATATGCTGGTAGTGATCGACGAGTCCCACGCCACCATTCCTCAACTGAACGCCATGTATGCCGGGGACTATTCCCGGAAACGCACCCTGGTGGACTACGGCTTCCGTCTCCCCTCGGCCCTGGACAACCGGCCGTTGCGTTTTGACGAGTTCGTGTCCAAGGTATCGCAGGTGGTCTTTGTCTCGGCCACGCCGGGACCCTACGAACTGTCCCGGAACGATCGGGTGGTGGAACAGATCGTGCGCCCCACCGGGCTGATCGACCCGGAGATCCAGGTGCGTCCGGCCACCGGCCAGGTGGACGACCTGGTGGAAGAGATCAGGCTGCGGGTGGAACAGCAGCAGCGGGTCCTGATCACCACACTCACCAAGAGGATGGCTGAGGACCTGACCGATTACCTGAGAGACCTGGACATCAAAGTACGCTACCTGCACTCGGAGATCAACACCCTGGAGCGCATGGAGATCCTGCGGGACCTGCGCCTGGGCGCCTTTGACGTGCTGGTGGGGATCAACCTGCTGCGGGAGGGCCTCGACCTGCCGGAGGTCTCCCTGGTGGCGATCCTGGACGCCGACAAGGAGGGCTTCCTGAGATCGGAGCGCTCCCTGATCCAGACCATCGGACGGGCTGCCCGCCACGTGGACGGTCGGGTGATCATGTATGCCGACACTGTTACCGGGTCGATGCAGAAGGCGCTCGATGAAACCAACCGCCGACGGAGCATCCAGATGGACTACAACCGGCGTTACCAGATCACGCCCCGTTCCATCCAGAAGGAGGTCCGGGGAGGGCTGGAGATCACCATGCCGGTAGCGGCTGAGGGCGGCGAGACCTACGATGCCAAGAATATTAAGAATCTGGCCAAACCGGACCTGGAAAAGCTGATCGCCGGGCTGGAGCAGCAGATGCGCCAGGCCGCCCGGGATCTGGCCTTCGAGAAGGCTGCCGCGGCCCGCGACCTGATCATCGAGCTGCGCAAGGAGATCATCTCCCGCCAGCGGCACGGGCGACGGGTGCCCGGGCCCGCTGAAGCGGGCACTGGGCGCGAACGCGGCCTGCAGGACGCCGCGACGACGGCCGAACTGCCGGAAACAGCGCTGGTTAACGAAGGGGGGGCGAAGAGCGAGACATGGCCAGAAAACCGTCAAGACAAGCGGAAAAAGAGATCCACTTCCCGGCCCGTGACAAAATCGTCATCCGGGGGGCGCGGGTCCATAATCTAAAGAATATCGATGTGGAGATCCCCCGCAACAAACTGGTGGTGGTCACCGGCCTGTCCGGGTCCGGCAAGTCATCCCTGGCCTTCGATACGATCTATGCCGAGGGGCAGCGCCGCTACGTGGAGTCGCTGTCGGCCTATGCCCGACAGTTCCTGGGGGTGGCCGACAAGCCGGATGTGGATTACATTGAGGGACTGTCTCCGGCCATCTCCATCGACCAGAAGGCGGGCAGCCGCAACCCCCGTTCCACTGTAGGGACGGTGACGGAGATCTACGACTACCTGCGCCTGTTGTTCGCCCGGGTCGGCCGACCGCACTGCCCCCAATGCGGGCGTCCGGTACGGCAGCAGACCGTCTCCCAGATGGTGGACCAGATTATGGCCTATCCGGAGGGAACGAGGGTGCAGGTCCTGGCGCCGCTGGCCCGGGGCAAGAAGGGGGAGCACCTGAAGCTCTTGTCCGAGGCGCAGCACAAGGGGTTTGTGCGCGTCCGGATCGATGGGGAGATCCGGGAACTGGGCGAGGAGATCGCTCTCGATAAAAACCGCAAGCATGACATTGAAGTGGTGGTCGACCGCCTGGTGGTGCGTCCCGGGCTGGAGCGGCGCCTGGCCGATTCCCTGGAGACCGCCCTGGAACTGGGTGGGGGCACGGTGATCGCCCTGGTGCAGGATGAGAGACCCTTGCCTGAGGCCGGGCAGGAACCCCGGCCGGTAGAGCTGGGGGGCGCGCAGGAAGATACTGAACAGGACGGCAGCACCATGCCGGCGCCTGTCGGATCCCTGGAACGGGTGGGGCGTATGCATGGCGCGGACTCAGAGTATACCTTCAGCCAGAACTTTGCCTGCCCGGAGTGCGGTATCAGCCTGGCGGAGATCGAGCCGCGGCTCTTCTCTTTCAACAGCCCCTACGGGGCCTGCAAGGAATGCTCCGGCCTGGGTTACCGGCTGGAGGTGGACGAGTCGCTGGTGGTCGACCCGGACCTGCCCGTGCGGGCAGGGGCGCTGATCCCCTGGACGCGCTCGCCGCAGCATTACTACCCGCAGCTGGTGCAGGCCGTCCTGGAACACTATAACTGCTCCTGGGACACTCGCTTCAAGGACCTGCCGGCGGAGGTGCAGCACACCCTGCTCTACGGCGGCACGGAGCGGATCCGTTTCCAGTACCGGGACAGCTACGGCCAGACCAAGTCCTGGTACGCCAACTATGAGGGAGTCATCCCCCACCTGGCGCGCCGCTACCGGGAGACGGAGTCCGAGGAGGTGCGGGATGATATTACCGAATTCATGACCTCGCGCCCCTGCCCCGACTGCCATGGGGCCAGACTGAAGCCGGAAGCCCTGGCGGTGCGTCTGAATGACAGGAACATAGATGAGGTGACGCGGCTGACCATCCGGGAAGCCCGCAACTTCTTCAACAGTCTGCAGTTAAATAACCGGGAGCAGCAGATCTCCCGCCAGATCCTCAAGGAGATCGACAACCGGCTGGGTTTTCTGGTCAATGTGGGGCTGGATTACCTGACCCTGGACCGGGCGGCCGGCACCCTGGCCGGCGGCGAGGCGCAGCGTATCCGCCTGGCTACCCAGATCGGGTCGGGGCTGGTGGGGGTGCTCTACATCCTGGACGAACCCAGCATCGGGCTGCACCCCAGGGATAACGACCGGCTGATCAAGACCCTGATGGAGCTGCGTGACCTGGGCAACACCCTGATCGTGGTGGAGCATGACGAAGAGATGATGCAGAGCGCCGACGAGATCATCGACATCGGTCCCGGGGCCGGGGTACATGGCGGCGAGATCGTGGCCCAGGGCACCCTGGAGGAGATCGCCAGGTCTCCGGAGTCGATCACCGGCCAATACCTGAGCGGCAAGCTGGATATTCCCATCCCCACCGCCCGACGGCGCCCGGACGACAGATGGCTGAGGGTTTACGGGGCCAAGGAGTTCAACCTCAAAGATATCGATGTGGCCATCCCTCTGGGGTTGTTCGTCTGCATCACCGGGGTCTCCGGCTCCGGCAAGAGCACCCTGCTGGAGGAGATCATCTACAAGTCTCTGGCCCAGAGGCTTAACGGAGCGCGGTCGCACCCGGGCGCCCACCGGGAATTGCACGGTCTGGAGCATCTGGACAAGGTGATCGAGATCGATCAGTCCCCCATCGGGCGTACGCCTCGCTCCAACCCGGCCACCTACACCGGGGCCTTCGACCACATCCGCGAGCTGTTCACCCTGACCCCGGACGCCAGAATGCGCGGCTACAAGCCGGGGCGGTTCAGCTTCAACGTGCGGGGCGGGCGCTGCGAGGCCTGCCGGGGCGACGGGATCATCAAGATCGAGATGCACTTTCTCCCGGACGTGTACGTCCCCTGCGACGAGTGCAAGGGCAGCCGCTACAACCGGGAAACCCTGGAGGTCAAATACAAAGGGAAGAGCATCGCCGACGTCCTGAACATGACGGTCAGCGAGGCGGTGGAGTTCTTCCAGCACATCCCCAAGATCAGCCGCAAGCTGGAGACCATGAACGACGTGGGCCTGGGCTACATCAAGCTCGGCCAGCCGGCCACCACCCTGTCCGGAGGCGAGGCCCAGCGGGTGAAGCTGGCGACGGAGCTGTCCCGGCGCAGCAACGGGCGCACCCTGTATATCCTCGATGAGCCCACCACCGGGTTGCACAAGGACGATATCAAGCGGCTGCTGCAGATCCTGGAGCGCCTGGTAGAGGTGGGGAACACCGTGGTGGTCATCGAGCACAACCTGGACGTGATCAAGACCGCGGACTACATCATCGACCTGGGTCCAGAGGGCGGCGCCCTGGGCGGCTACCTGATCGCCTCCGGCACCCCCGAGGAGATTGCCGCCCATGACGCCTCCTACACCGGACAGTACCTGAAACAGGTGCTGCAGAAGCCGGCGTCTGCAGCCAAACAGGCCGTTCTGTCCCGTAACTGACCTGAGCGCCTGCTGTGACCGGATCGCTGGTGCTAGGTGACCATGCTGGCCCTAGTCGAATTGTTGTTTCATGGGCTACCTAATAAACATAGCCATATAAGATCACCAGAATCAGGCATCTACTATAAGACTGCATCTATGACATATTGGCGTTAAATTAGGGAGGGACTGATCGAAGAGCCTTATTTTTTGCCTTTGAATAACTCATGTATTTGATCGCGGACCTGTAAATCGTCTAAGATCTTCCTGACTGTGCCCGTGTCCATAGTACCGGAATGGTTGGGAATAGTAGTATATAACTTTTTTTCCGGATGCCACCAAATCTCGTGCGATCCTTTTGCCTCCCGACGAAATTCGCAACCCAACTGACGAAGGGCAGTGATCAATTCTCTATAGGTAAGCCGTGGTAATTTGCTCATTACACGCTCACCGCGAACTGCCCATCCATTGCATAATTCGTTCCTTCAACAAAAGGTTCCGGCAGCGGCTGACCATCTTCTTTAAGCAAATCTAGCATATTTGCAGCCACATCCTGAAGATTATCCAAGGCAATCCCTACAGTCTCACCCTCAGCATGGCAACCTTGTAACGTAGGACATACCGCCAGATAACCAGGACCGTCCTCTTTGGGATACACTACAACCTTGAGGACCACATGCACGGTTTAACACCCCCCTTTGTTGGCATCTTTACATCACCAGTATAGCACAAGAGTAAACTTTCAGTGAGCCATGTAATGACGCTCAGCCTGCTACCCGCCCCGCACTATTGTCCGGGGCGAGGCCCAGCGGGTGAAGCTGGCGACGGAGCTGTCCCGGCGCAGCAACGGGCGCACCCTGTATATCCTCGATGAGCCCACCACCGGCCTGCACAAGAACGATATCAAGCGGCTGCTGCAGATCCTCGAGCGCCTGGTAAAGGTGGGGAACACCGTGGTGGTGATCGAGCACAACCTGGACGTGATCAAGACCGCGGACTACATCATCGACCTGGGTCCAGAGGGCGGCGCCCTGGGCGGCTACCTGATCGCCTCCGGCACCCCCGAGGAGATTGCCGCCCATGACGCCTCCTACACCGGACAGTACCTGAAACAGGTGCTGCAGAAGCCGGCGTCTGCATCCAAACAGGCCGTCCTGTCCCGTCATTGACCAGGTAGGTGGACCTGTGCTGTTGCCGTCACCGCGGCACACCAGTCGCTGTTGGTCTAGGAACAATGAATTTTGGGCTTTTATGTCACATGTGGACGATTGCTCTGGCATCAGCGATCGATCCCTTCGGAGATATGCATATTTGTTTAAAAAACCTTAGTCACTTAGCAACCTGAGAAATTACAAGCAAACTGAAAAAAAGTCCCAGACCCATGTCCGGGAACAATAGAAAAATATGAATTGTTGTTTACTTTTACAGCTACCTATAAGCATAACCATATAGAATTTCGCCTGAACCAGCATCTACTATAAGATTGTATTCATGCCATATTGGCGCTTGAAAACCATTAGGTGCAGACCCATGTCGAGTTATTCCCTCAAAGCTTACAATATAGCATGGAGCTTTTAGCAAGTATCCATTTTGTAAAAGGGATTGATTTTTTTGCTTGGCTGCATCCGAGAACGCCGTTATGCCAGGATTTGTAAGCTGATAATATTCTACCACGATGCTTTTAGCTTGGTTTGCGTAACCAGGGAGGTAATGACAAGCCGCATCGACTGCTTCTCTAGGAGCTATTTTGGGCACTATGGCAGTGTTTTCTAGCGTTAGCCTGCTTCCGCGCAATGCTTGAAGATCATGAGTTGTTTTTTGAATATCTGAAATATATTTGAAGGATTTGTTTGGGATGTTTTGGCTTGCAACACCTTTGTTCGTTAAGACAGTCCCTAATATGAGCACCAGAGTGATCACCGTGACTGCCGTTAATATCTCTTTCCTTTTCATTCCGAGAAGCCCCTCCTTAAATTATCCAGAATCCCTTAAATACCAATATCCACCTGAGCTTCAATCGTCGGTGTTATGCTGGAAAGTTGCTTAAGCTGGTGTCCAATTAAACGGGGGAAGTCCAATCTATCTAAATTTCTCAATTCCGTGTCCTGACATGCGGGGACATTACACTTGGCATCTAAAACAATAAGATGAATTTAGTCTAATGCTGGGATAAGAGCATCAAACTCCATAGCAGTCAACTTTCCAGGGATCGTTTTCTTTTTCCTTGATTAAAAAATATTTCCATGTGGCTTTAAGAATTTCACCATCTACTCCGCCATTATGTGGTCCAAATTTGGCTTCAAAATTCACATCAAATATGATCACTTTATAGGGTCTGGTAATTTCACCATGTCCATGAGTGAGATAGGATTCAATCTCACTTTTTGAATTATCAAGGGATATTTTATTTATCTTAAAATACCTCCACGCCATACCGATAAAGCCGAATTTCATCTGCTGTTCTTCTAAACTCTTAGCACTTGTTGTTGAAAGACAGTGAAGTTGTTCCTGGTAATCGTTGTCAGTTTGAGCTTGTAAAAATCTTTCCAATACCTGCCTAGCCTCGGCCTGTTCCCGATTTGTATAATAAACGGAATATACGGCATACCCTGCTAATATCAGGAAGATTATAAGTATTGGCGGCCATATATATCGCTTCATAAAGTGGTCCCTGCCTTAAATATTATTGAATGGGGGCAGGAAAGCTGCCCCCAATTGGTTTTACTGATACCAACCACTCGTATCACCGGAGCAATAGTATCCAAATTAACATCCCGTCTTTAGTATGGCCATAAACAAATATAAATCGATAGTTATTAGAGGTATATGCATTGATGTAGGAACAGTTGGACGCGCTGTTTTTTATCTGACTTTTGGTAATGAAATAGATGCCAAGTGAGAGCTGCTTAAACATGTGTTTTTCAGCTTGAGTGCACTGTCATAGACATTTATTGCGTCATTTGTGATATCTATCGCCCCCAAGATCTTATCGTCCTTGAACGCAATATATACAGCGTGTCCGATTTTATCCTGGGTGTAAACCGGAAAATCAACAACCACCACATCGTCCCATGCTCCACTCGGTAAAATTGCCGTGGGTCCAGCAGGGAATTCCTGTGATGAGTTAGGAACAATCTTCTTAGCTTTTTCTGTGATGCTTGATAATTTGGTTATTTTGTTTTCTGATATATCCAATACCACCAAATCATCAACTGCAGCCAAGTATAGTTTTTTATCACAAAAAACCGTGTTTTGATACGAGCAATTAGTACCGACACCCAAGCCGTTAAGCTCAAATTTTGTCCAAGTGCCGTTGTTGCTGTCAGCAGGATTATAGGTCAGGCAATATATTGTAAACGTCGCTGTATTTTGGTTGAGTAATGAGAAAAATGTATACATCATTTCGTCCTCGTAGGCAGCGTAAAAAATCTCCTGCGCTGACACAATATCGGCTATTCCATACTCTTGGGGCGGCTTAATGTCCGGAACCTCGCTTGTCAATTTGGTCCCATTTTGGTCTTGGTAATGCAGGATTTTCGTTGTCTTCACTCCGTCTTGATTCTTTAACGTGATTGTTAATGATGGAGAGCAGAAATATATCATAAATCCGTCGCTCACCAGATTGTTGTCAAAAGACAGGTTCTTGCTCTCAACCGAGATAGGCAAGTCTTCCATCACAAAGGAGTTTTCTCCGTCCCATAAAGTCGGGTGGGCGGCTGCCGGGGTTGCCGATTGATACAGTTTTTCATTCATTTTTACAGAGCATTGAGACAAATCCCAAGCGCCCGAATATGTTGCCACACCGCCATCCGCATTCGTATGCAGCAAAAGGGGGATATTTATTTTGTCGTCCATTTTATTTACGGAACATGCTGAAACCAGCAAGGATAAGGCAATACAACAAATTGCGAGTAATATCAATTTTCTCATGACTATAACCGTTCCTTTCGTTGCGCTCAGGCACAAAACGTTGCCTGTGCGCTATTTTTTATTTTGTCGTGATTTGGTAGTGCAGGTACACTACAGAGCACGGGGAGGTGAGTGCGTCGCCCCACTTGGGGAGGCCGTATGACTATATGTGCCGCTCTACCCTTTCAAGCACAAATAAGTGTGGCCCAGACCACGCAGATTTATCTTTGTATAAACAACTCCCTTGTTTATTGCGGGTGAGCAGTCAATGCCTGCACGACCACCATACTAATCAGGAGAGGGAGTGCTTATGCTCAAGATTGTCTACCCTATCTGCTGCGGCATCGACGTTCACAAAACCTTCGTCGTTGCCACCATCGCATCCACCGATAACAGAAACATCACAACCTACCAAACCAAACGCTTTTCCACCTTTACCAAGGATCTGAGGGCATTGGATCTGTGGCTTTCAGACAATCAGTGCGTGGATGTCTGCATGGAGTCCACCGGCAAGTACTGGATTCCGGTCTACAACATCCTGGAGTCTTCCTGCCGGATCACCCACCCCAAGTATGTCAAGGCGATCCGCGGCAAGAAGACCGACAAAAAGGATTCCATCTGGATTGCGGACCTCTACAAGCATGGGCTGGTCCCCGGCAGCTTCATCCCACCGGCAGATATCCGTGAAATCCGCGACCTGCTGCGCTACCGCTCCAAACTAGTCTCCTTTGCGTCCAGCGAAAAGAACCGGGTGCAAGAATCCCTGACAGTTTCCAATATCATGCTGGTCAGTGTGGTGTCCGATACCTTTGGCAAAAGCGCCTCGGCTATTCTTCAGCATCTGTTGAAACATCCTGGCGATCAGGACTTTGATTTTCGGCCACTGCTGCACGGCTCGATGCTGAAGAAACAGGACGAAATCGCTTTGGCCATTGACGGCGCCATCAATGAGGTTCAGGCCGGGAAAATCACCTGGTGCCTGCGCCATATGAACGGGATTGAAAGCTCCATCGCTCAGATCGAAGCAGCCACCCTGCGGTTGGCTGCCCCTTACTTCGGCGCCCTACAGATTATCGAGTCGGTTTTCCAATGTATTCCTTGTAAGCATCATTTGCAGTTGTTATCACATCTGCCATAATTTTAGGAATATCGGCTGACTGCACTTTGCTGCTCTGTGCCACAGCAGCGTTCGCGAAAGCTGCGATACTTAGGTCTTGGGCAATTTTTTTTGCAATCGCAGTTGCTGTATCTTCATCTACAGTGGCAGCGTCAACTTTTTGCAACATACCTTTTACAAAGGGCAAATCAGAAACCGACTTTGCCTTCAACCGTTTAGGTTTTTTGCTGTTGAATAGAACGCTAGGTGCGGGCTGGTTATGCCGTGCTGTTTCCCGGACTTAGAGAACCACTGTGCGCTGGTTATTGGCTCGGCCACCATGCCGATCCTTGGCTGGGTGACACTATTGGCAGCCGTGGGTTTTTAGCTCACCCAACCTGTCTCCGGTCTTTCGATCAGAGGCACGATATACGCCAAGCGTTACCAGGATAAGTCCTCGTCACGCATCATGCCACCTTGTATAACCGTCTAAGTAAATCTTACTAAGGCAATCAGTATCCTTGATCCTCAATAGGGCCGGAATAGTCCGGTGATTTTGATTCTAGCCAGGTTCCATCATTGTAAGCGTCCCGAATAATCTTCCAGTTACCGTTATCCTTTTCGAGTTCGATTTTGTGAGGGGTTCCGGTTCCTGATGTTGTTGGTTTTAATGATCCTGATTGTGTAGCTGCATTGCTTTGATTATTAGAAACCCATACAATATTGAATATCTCGTAGGCATCTACGTTTGCCGAGTTGCCATGTAATTGAACGCCCTTAATCTGCACCTCTGCATTAGTGGAGATAACCTTGCCTGGCCATTTTTTTAAGGCTTGTGCTAACAATTTTGGCCTTTCCTGCTCATAATTTATTAAAGCAGGATTCTTTGACGAGTAATATTGTTCAAGAGTTAATTTGGACATACTGGAACGATTTTGCAGTACATATATCACCTCTTTTTTGATGCTCTCAGTATCGTCTGTTTTAGTAAGAGGCGCTTCTGGCTTGGTCTTTAGAGTGGTATTGTGTCTGATATTGGGTACTGCTAAGGAGATAATAGCAGCGGCAGCTATGACTATTATGAGGATAAATATTGGATGCTTGCGCATTTTGGTTCTCTCCTCACATTATTATTCAACAAAACGTAAAACGTGTATGGCAGCTTCGTTTTAAAATAGCCTCTATTATGAAGCTATGGTGCTCCCCATGTCAAGAACACGGATTTGAAAATATAAGTTAATCCTCCTCCGTGTTATTTTGTATCAAGCAGCTACAATGAGCTCGCTCTTCAGGTAGAAGTCTGCCGGGCAGGCGCCGGATAATGAAGAATGAGGCCGGCAGGTGTTATAGGTCTTCATGTATTCGTTCAGCATGCTTCTCAGCTCTCTAGGCGTCTCGTATTCGTTGATGTAGATGCGGTCATATTTCAGGGTGCGGAAGAACCGTTCCGTTCGGACATTATCAAGGCATTGTCCCTTGCCATCCATGGAGATCCTCACATCGTTTTCTTCAAGGAGATTGATGTAGTCCGGGTTGGTGAAATGACCGCCCTGGTCGCTGTTGATGATCTCCGGCTGCCGAGTGGCGAGGGCACGTTTCAGGCAATTCAGAACGAATGATTTATCGATAGTGCTGGAGAGCTCGTAGTCCACGATGTAGCGGCTGTACCAGTCGATGATGACGAACAGGTACATGAATCCCTTCTTCATACGAATATAGGTAATATCCACACCCCAGACCTGGTCTGGCCTGGTGATTGAAAGGTTCCTCAGCAGGTAGGGGCGAACGTACTGTGCATGATAGCGCCGGGAGAGATTGGGCTTAGGATATATGGTGTAGATGCCCATATCCCGCATGATCCGCCTGACGCGTTTCTTGTTGATTCTCAGCTTAAAAGTTCTTTTGAGAAAGAACGTGATCGTCCGGTAGTCCCAGGTCGGTTCAGCGGTGTGGATCTCATCGATCAGGCGCCTGAGATGCAACTCTTCATCGCTGACCGTCCTGCCGGGATGTTTCCGGTATGCGCTGCTCCTATTGATGGCTAACAGCTCCGCCTGGCGTTTGACCGTCATCTTTTCGTTGCCGAGCTCGATGAATGCTTTACGGTCGTTTGCGGCCGAGGATCTGTTCAGATTTTTTTTTCAGCCAGTCAACCTCGTACGTCAACTGACCGACCTTGCGCTCCAGGTCTGCCACCCGTCGCTGCTCTTTCTCCAGATCCTTTTCAGCATCCGAAGTTCCTTTCTTGAAAGCCTCGGGAGCTCGCTCCAGAAACTCCTGCTTCCAGCGGCTGATCA
>JAHFCR010000065.1 GCA_023249405.1 Peptococcaceae bacterium
CTTGTCGCGCATGGAGGAGATCTGCTTCATCAGCGAGATATCCTGCTCGGCAATCCGCTGCATCAGATCGAAGCGAGTCAGAAAATCGCTCAGGCTGGTGGCCTGAAACAACACATCCAGATAGGAGACATTGCCCTCGATATAGATATTCTTGAGGCGATCGCCGAGTATCCGCGTCCGGTCATCGAGGTTGGCCTGCGTCTTCTGCAGATCCTGCTGAGCCCCATTGATCCGGGTCTGCAGCAGGGTGATGTTGCCGTTCAAGTCGTTCAGGGCATCCTGGGTCTGGACGATACTCTTATCAAGTTGATACAACTGCTGCGTTACCAATTGCCCCTGGTTGACCTTCTGTGTCAACCGCGCCTTTTCCTGCTCGATCTGCTGGTTGAGTTGGTCAAGCTGGCTCTGCTTGTCATCAAGTTCTGCGGCCCAGGTAGGCCACATGGCGACAGTGAGCATCAACACAGCCAAGAGCAAGCTTAAAGCAACCCTAATTTTTTTCAATCTACTTCTCCTCCTCGCCCACTAACATTTCAGCCAGAAAAGCGGCGCTGACATGGCTGAAAATCAGGCCTGAAGGTAGCGGTGCACCGAGATCAGGCTACCAATAATACCCAGTCCCACGCCCGCTGCCAGCAAGCTCAGGAAGAGTTGCAGCAGCACCAGGTTGTCGTACATCAGCGGTATAAAGGGCAGCGTCTCCATCACCTTGGAGGCCAGGGTGCTGTATGAGAAGAACAGCACGGCAATCGCCACCACCGCTCCGGCGCCGCCCAGGATGATCCCTTCCAGCAGGAATGGCCAGCGCACGTACCAGTCGGTCGCTCCCACCGACTTCATGATCACGATCTCGCGCCTTCGGGCGAACATGGTCAGGCGGATGGTGGTGGCGATCAGGAAGATGGCGCAGAGCGCCAGCAGAACCACGACAGTCAGCCCGATCAGGCGCATGTAGTAGGTGAGTTCGAGCAGTTTCTCCACCACGCCCTGGCCGTAGCGCACCTTGTCCACCCCGGGCATGCGGGTCAACAGGTTGGCCACCCCCGTCACCTGCCGGGGATCCGTGGTGCTCACCTTGAAGGCGTCGGGCAGGGGATTGCTCCCGCCAAGGCTCTGCCGCAGCTGGCCGGACTGGCCGAATTGTTGCTCCAGTGAGGTCAGGGCCTGATCCTTGGAGATGAAACTCACGTCCTTGACCTGGGGAATGGCCTTAATCTGGGCGCGCAGTGCGGTGACCGCGTCTTCCTTGACTCCGTCCTGCAGGTAGGCCATGATCTCGACGTCGGATTCTACGGAGCTGGCAATAAAGTTGGTATCGATCACCAGCAGGATCGCCACGCCCAATATAAAGAGCGAGACGGCAGTCGTCCCCGCTGCCGCAAAGTTGATCCAACCATTACGTTTTAGGGAGCGCAGGGTCTCCTGAACAATATAGAGCCAGGTTTTAGGTAGCATGGGCATAAGCCCCTTCATACTCGTCCCGCACCAATCGGCCCTTCTCCAGGGCGATCACCCGCTGGCGCAGGGTGTCGACAATCTCCCGCGCATGGGTGGCGATCACCACGGTCGTTCCCTGATTGTTGATCTCCTGGAGGCAGTTAATGATTTCCCAGGCCGTATCCCGGTCCAGGTTCCCGGTCGGCTCATCGGCCACCAGCAGGGTCGGCTTGTTCACCAGGGCCCGGGCGATAGCCACCCGCTGCTGCTCCCCGCCGGAGAGCTGCTGCGGGAACATTCCGGCATGGCCTTTTAGCCCCATCATCTCCAGCACCTCAGGCACCCGCTTCTTGATCTCTGCCGGGCTCGCTCCGATCACCTGCATGGCGAAGGCCACGTTTTCATAGGCCGTCCGCTCCTGGAGCAGCCGGAAGTCCTGGAAGACCATGCCGATCTGGCGGCGCAGGAAAGGGATCTCGTGATGCCTCATTCTGATAGTGCTGCGGCCACAGACGTAGATCTGGCCTTTGGTGGGAACTTCCTCACGGAAGATCATCTTCAGCATGGTGGACTTGCCGGCGCCACTTGGCCCCACTAGAAAGACGAATTCACCTTTTTCGACCTGGAGCGTGACACCCAGCAACGCTCTAACACCGTTGTAGGTTTTGGTAACATTAAAAAATTGGATCAACCCGCTCACCTCTGATCGGGCCATGCTATCTGACCCCATATTGTATGGGCGACATCAGATCGTGGTACACGATCTCCGGTCGCCCCTTATAGGCCTATGAGCCTAGACTAACTATATTTGAAACCTAGACCACCATGTCTGAAAAGAAAAAAACAACTTCCATTTAAAGAAGTTATTTCGACATAAATTTTTTTTTTCCTGCATTTTGGGTTTCTTTTATCTTCCTATTTAGTAAAAAATACTATTATCGACCCGCCCGGAGACGCACCCGCTCCACTGCCTTGATAATATGGGGCGCCGTCAGTCCAAGGGCCTCCATCAACTGCGCCGGGCTTCCGGACTCACCGAAACGGTCTCTTACTCCCAGGCGCACCAGGGGCGCCGGATAATGCTCCCCAAGGACCTCGGCCACAGCGCTCCCCAAGCCGCCATAAATGGAGTGTTCCTCGGCGGTGACCACCGCTCCCGTACGGCGCGCCAGTTCGACTATCAGTTCCACATCCAGGGGTTTGACGGTATGCACGTTGACCACCGCCACGTTCACGCCACGTTCGGCAAGTGTTATTGCCGCCTGCAGGGCCTCAGCCACCATCACCCCGGTGGCAAAGACCACGGCGTCAGCCCCATCCCTCAGGACTACCGCCTTGCCGATCTGAAACTGATGATCTTCACCGAACAACACCGGCACCGCCGTTCGCCCGAGACGGATATAGACGGGGCCCCTCATCGCCACCGCTGCCGCCACCGCTTTTTCAGTCTCGATAGCATCCGCCGGCACAATCACAGTCATTCCCGGCAGCACCCGCATCAGGGCGATATCCTCGATCGCCTGGTGTGAGCCGCCGTCCTCTCCTACGGTGATCCCGGCGTGTGTCGCCACGATCTTCACGTTCAGGCCGGGGTAGGCGATGGTGTTGCGTATCTGGTCGAAGGCGCGACCGGTGGCGAAGACGGCAAAAGTGCTGGCGCAGGGAATCTTACCGGCCAGCGCCAGGCCGGCGGCCGTGCCGATCAGGTTTTGTTCAGCAATTCCCATATCAAAAAATCGTTCGGGATAAGCCTTGGCAAATTCACTCGTCTTGGTAGACTTGGAGAGGTCGGCATCAAGCACCACCAGTTCCGGAATACGTCCCCCTAAATCCACCAGGGCCTGGCCGTAAGCATCCCGGTTGGCGATCAGTTGCCGGCTCTGTATGGCAGTCATCTATTCTCTCCCCCTTGCTGCAGCTCTGTCAGGGCACAGGTAGCCTGGTCCGCGCTCGGTGCCTTGCCGTGCCAGTCGACCTGGTTTTCCATGAAGGAGACCCCTTTGCCCTTCACGGTATGCGCCACGATCGCCGTCGGCTGTCCTGTGATACCCACCGACCAGTCAAAAGCCTGCAGCAGGGCAGGCAGGTCGTGGCCATCCACCTCGGTAACCGCCCATCCGAAGGCCCGCCATTTCTCCGGCAGTGGCAGGGGGGACAGCACCGATGTCACCGGACCGTCGATCTGCAGCCCGTTATTGTCAATGATGACTGTCAGGTTGCCAGTCCGGTAATGGGCCGCCGCCATGGCCGCCTCCCAGACCTGTCCCTCCTCGCATTCCCCGTCCCCCAACAGCACGTACACCCGGTAGGGCCGCCGGTCGAGCCGGCCTGCCAGGGCCATGCCCAGACCGACCGAAAGGCCCTGGCCCAGGGACCCGGTGGAGGCCTCCACTCCCGGTAATTTACGCACGTCCGGATGCCCCTGGAGACGGCTGCCCAACTTGCGAAGGGTCAGTAACTCCTCGACCGGAAAATAGCCGCGCTCTGCCAGGGCGGCATACAGTACCGGGGCGGCATGGCCCTTGCTCAGGACAAAGCGGTCACGGTCCGGCCAGGACGGGTCCTCCGGTCTGATTCTCAGCACTTGCCAGTATAAAGCGGTTACAACCTCTACCGCCGACAGACTCCCGCCGCTGTGCCCCGAACCGGCAGCCGCCAGCATGCGCACCAAGTCGCAGCGTATTTGCCGAGCCCTTTGACGCAAACCTTTTATCAGTTCATCCTGTGCTTCGGGCAAAATGTTTCCCCCCTGTATGAGAACCTCGGACAGCAGCATGCCCGCATTTCGTACCGATTTGGTTGAGGCGCGCCAAGAATCGGACAATTGCAGATGATTGCAACCTCCGGCAGCCATACGCTCAGTTAAGCATGTTTATATCGCCCATCAGTTCCGCCAATTCAGCCATGATCAACTCCATATCCAGTTCGTTCAGCCCAAACAGGGCGAGAGTCTCGCCCGCAAAGCTATAGTGCAGGGCATCGCCGCCCAGTCCGATCCCCATTGCCATGCATACGACATCTGCCAGGTGAATGATAGCGGTAAGCTGGGGGCTTTCCCTGGCATCAAGCGGGGTATGGTGACAGGCTATAGCCTCCACCTGGTCGGTAGGCAGGTTCCACTTATCGGCTACCATGCCGCCAACGGTAGCATGTGTAAAGCCCAGCACATCCTCTTCCACCGCTGAAAATGGCCGCTGCTCCCGGCGCACTCGTTCGATGATCTCGCCGTAGGAATCGACCATGTAAATATTTAGAATCACCTTGCCAATGTCGTGCATTAACCCGGCAATAAAGGCCCGATCCGCTGCCGGGAAGCGAACGCGCTGGGCGATGGCGCGGGCAGTCATGGCGCAGGTAATGGAGTGCCGCCAGATCTCTCCCCTGGCCATCTGATAGCCTTGCACTTCCCTGTTTAAAACATTATTCACGGACGCTGCCACCACCAGGTCGCGGATCGTGCTAAAACCCAGAACACCAATCGCCTCGACGATGGTGGCGATATGGCGGGAATATCCATAATAGGCAGAGTTGGACAGGCGCAACACTTTTGCCGCCATTGCCTGATCCCGGCAGATTGCTTCGTCTAGCTGCTTCACGGTTGAATAAGGGTCTTCAGTCAGCCTGATCACCTGAACCGCTATGCTGGACATGGTAGGCAGGTCATTTACATTGCGCACAATCTCTTCCAGAGAAATAGCCACCGGATCACCGCCTTTAAACGCCGTTTCCATAAACCGACCGCTAAATGACAAATAATCTGCAACTTAATGTAATTTTTACATAAAGCATGTCCTTTGTATATAAGAAAATGAATATTCCCTAGCACAGGGACGGTTCTGGTACCAGCAGCCTGTGTGAATAATCCTTGAAACATTATAAAAAATTGTAAATTTAGCAGGATATTCTTAATATCTGGATTTATTGCTGCGGATTCAACGAGGATGACGGGCAGTCGTGTCGCGTCTCAGCGGTAACTCTTGAATCCTTCCCCTAGCACTTCGTGGGCATCGGTGATGAACACGAACGCCTCGGCATCTTCCTTGTAAACTACCGCCTTGAGGCGGCTCTCCTCAGTTTTGGCAACAACGCAGATCAACACCGGGCGTCGCTCGCCCGTGTACATCCCCTCTCCGGCAAGGGCAGTCACCCCCCGGCTCAATTCCCGGAATATCGCCTGGGCCACATCATCATGGCGGCTGGAGATGATAAAGGCCGCTCTCGAAAAACTGAGGCCTTCCTGCACCAGGTCGATCACCTGGCTGGTGGCCAGCAGGCCCAGGAGGGCATAGAGGGCCAGTTCGGCGCTGAAGAAGACGCCGGCCATGACGATCACCATCGAATCCGCCCCTAGCAAGGCCTGGCCCATCGTTATGGGCAGGTACTTGTGCACCAGGCGCGCCACCAGGTCGGTGCCCCCGGTGGTGCCCCCGGAACGCAGCACGATCCCGGTCCCCAGACCGGCCACAATGCCTCCGTAGATGGACGCCAGCAGGAGGTCGTGGGTGGGAATGGGAACCCGGTATTGCAGCAGATCCACGAACACGGAGGTCACTACCGCCCCGTACAGGCTGCGGACCATCAGCCGCCAGCCCAGTTCACGGTAACACAAAAAGAGCAGGAGGAAATTTAGCGCCATGATTGTCCAGCTGATCGGGATCCGCAATACATAGAAGAAAATAGTAGCCAGGCCGGTGACCCCGCCGGCAGCAATCCGGTTGGGCACCAGAAACATATCCAGGGCCAGAGCGATGAGCAGTGAGCCCACGGCAATGCCAAACCAGGCCAGCAGCACTTTTTTTGGCAACCACTGTTGCACTCTGCGGTAGGGCACCGGCGAACACCTCTTGCCGGTTAGTTTGGCACAAAACCGGCAATTTCACCCGGAAACAGGTGCTCTACAATTTATGCGATCCTATTGAATACTGTCTATGTTTTCCCTTCTGACTGTATGCGGGAATGAATACATCCTTACCGCCTGTCAGTTGTCAAAAACCCCGAAGGTTACTTCGGGGTCAAAGAATAGGCTGACGAGATGGCGCATGCCCAATGCTTCTGGCTGCTCCAGTGCCCGCTTTAGCGGACGCGGGCGCCGGTGTGTGTGTGGCGCAGGTAGGCTTCGATGAAAGGATCGATCGCTCCATCCATGACCGCCTGTACATTACCGATCTCCACGCCGGTGCGGTGGTCCTTGACCAGGGTATAAGGCTCAAAAGTGTAAGAACGGATCTGGTTGCCCCAGGCGATCTCACGCTGTTCGCCGCGCAGCCTGGACATCTTTTCCTCCTGCTCCCGCACCTTCAACTCGTATAAACGGGAGCGCAACATCTTCATGGCCCAGAGGCGGTTGGACAGCTGGGAACGCTCGCTCTGGCACTGCACCACGGTATTGGTAGGCAGGTGCGTGATGCGCACGGCGGAGTCGGTCTTGTTAATATGCTGGCCCCCGTGTCCACTGGCCCGGAAGGTGTCCACCCGCAGATCCTCCGGGTCGATCTCCACCTCCGCGTCATCCTCCACCTCCGGAATCACATCCACTGAGGCAAATGAAGTATGGCGCCGCCCGGAGGCATCAAACGGGGAGATTCTTACCAACCGGTGCACGCCCCGCTCCGCCTTCAGGTGTCCATAAGCCATGGGGCCTGCGATCAAGGAGGTGATGCTCTTGATCCCGGCCTCGTCTCCAGGCAACAGGTCCAGCACATCCACTTTATAGTTGTGCTCTTGGGCCCAGCGTCCATACATCCGAAATAACATCTCCACCCAGTCCTGGGCTTCGGTGCCGCCAGCCCCCGCATGCAGGGAGATCAAAGCATTCCGGCGGTCATAGGGGCCGCTGTAGAGATTCTGCTGTTCCCAGCGGTCGAGAGCAGCGCTCAACTTCTTGCTCTCGTCCTCCAGTTCCGACCCCAGACCGGCATCCCCGGATTCCCCGTACAGTTCCAACAGCAATGACACGTTCTCAAAATCCTGCTCCATCTGGTGGTAGAGATTGACATCTTCCTTCAGCTGGGCAGCTTCCTGGAGCACGCGCCCAGCCTGAGCCGGGTCAGTCCAGAAATCCGGATCGCTCGACTGCGTGTCGATCTTGTTCAGGCGCTCTTGCTTCTGAGCGACGTCAAAGGGAAACCCTCAATTCCTCAAGCCTTTTTTGTGATCTTTCGATCTCTCTTTTCAATTCAGTGAGTATCATCTGATTCACTCTTCCTTCTACGTTAGAGTTACTCCGCTAAGAAATGACTTTTTTTGTTGATTTCCGCCTGCACCCGGGCCTGATGAAAATTCTCCGCAATAGTCCCATCAGTTCCTATGCCAAAACGCAGATCGAACTCGGTCCTGGCCTTGACAGCCAGAGCGATCCGCCTGACCATCTCCAGCAACTGCTCCTGATCATGCACCCTGGTGACGATGGCATATTCGTCACCGCCGATCAGGGCTACCAGATCGCGTTTCTGACGATCCCGATTGACTCGCACCAGCGACCGGACTATCTGCAGGATAGAGAGCTTGACGCTCTGAACCTCAAATTCAGTGTGCAGTTTGACGAATCTGCCGAAGGCCTGCAGATCTAGCAGGATCACCGACTCGCTGCCAGTCAGGGAGATATCAATGGCCTGCAACCGCGGATCGTCCATCCCGGTGATACCGATCACCAGGTCCCGTACCACATCCGCTTCCACCTGATCCGACTGCAGATCAGTGTTAAGCCGCAGCTGAAACTTTCTTTCGAAAGCGCATAACTGGTCGAGCAACGCCACCAACTGGGCTAGATGACTACCCCGGGCGGCGTACTGCTCCGGATGGTGGTTGTAGACATCAAGCTGCACTACCCCGGTCAGGGAAAGCACATGTCCTACTAATTCGAGAGTTTTTGACCTGATCTTGACGTGATGGTGCAGGGCCACCGCCTCCAGCACCGGGGCCGGCTGCTTATACCGTTCGGCAATCTCATAGCTGCGGAGCACGTGATCGTGCAGGGGAGTGATCCACTCCGCCCAAATCAGGCCATGATACTGGCGCAGCAAAGCTGGCGCCTCAATTTTAGACACTTCAGACTGATTAAAAAAACTGTCATCAATTTCACTGCCCTTGCCCAGATCGTGAAAGATGACAGAACTTACCAGGTGATGGCGTTCGATCTGTAATTCTGCCAGGAGGCTGTCCGGCAATTGGGCGGCCAGTTCGAGCATGCGCAGCACGTGGTGCAGTTGGTTCTCCCCCACGGACACCACACCGGCTAGTCCAAAAAGTTCCTTAACCTCCAGCAACCGGTCTAAAACAGGGACGATCCGTGGACTGAAGACCCCTAGCAGTATCCGATAAAAAAACTCCTGCTGCGATTCTGGGCCGCGGGGAACATCGACAGGAATATTGCATCCGGCCAAGGCATGATCGAACCGGATCACTTTACGGCCTCCGTTTCCGACACCCATTTTTTGACAGGTGGAAGGCTACCTTCCTATAATATAACGATTTGTCACAGACAGCCAAAATTCCTGCTTAAGCATTTTTACCACAGCAGCGCTTATATTTTTTCCCGCTTCCGCAAGGGCAGGGATCGTTTCTGCCAACAGCCTGCTTGACCCTGACTGGCTGAGCCGGAGCCTCATCATCCCCCCGGTTCTCCACTACCTGGTGCAACCGCACCGTTGGCTGCACCGCCGGCTGCTCCTGCACCAGCCGCAGCTTGAACAGAAAGCGCACCACATCCTCCTGGACGCTGGCGATCATCTCCTGGAACATGTTGTAGGCCTCGAACTTATACTCCACCAGGGGGTCTTTCTGGCCGTAACCGCGCAGGCCGATCCCCTGGCGCAGCTGGTCCATGGCATCAAGATGCTCCATCCACTTCTCGTCGACCACCCGCAACAGGATGAAGCGTTCAAAATTGCGCAGGGCATCGCTGCCGCCAAATTCCTCTTCCCGCGCCTGCCAATAGGATTCAGCCTCCTCTGACAGCCGTTCCTGGATCGCTTCCCGGCCTCCCAGGGGCTGCAACTCCTCCGCTGTCAGCATCTCCTGGGGCAGGAAAGTCTGCTCTCCGTATGCGATCAGCCCATCCAGGTCCCACTCTTCCGGATATTTGCCCTCGGCGGTGAAGCGGGTGACCGCAGACGCGATCACACTGCCGATCATCTCTTCCAGGGTTTCGTGCAGCGACTCGCCCCGCAGCACCCGGCGCCGCTGCCCATAGATCACTTCCCGCTGCTGGTTCATGACATCGTCATAATCCAGCACCTGCTTGCGGGTATCGAAGTTGCGGTTTTCCACCTTTTTCTGGGCATTTTCTATCGAACGGGAGACCAGATTGTGCTCGATCGGAACGGAGTCATCCATACCCAGCCGGTCCATGATTCCGGCGATGCTATCGGCGCCAAACAGGCGCATCAGGTCATCCTCCAGGGAAACGTAGAACCGGGACAGTCCGGGGTCTCCCTGGCGTCCGGAACGGCCTCGCAACTGGTTGTCGATCCGCCGGCTCTCGTGGCGCTCGGTGCCGATGATGTGCAATCCGCCCAGGGAGACCACTTTTTCGTGCTCCGCCTCGGTCTCCTTGCGAAACTGCTCCACTAACCGCCGGTATGACTCCCGGGCCCCGGGCACCTCCGGAATCGAGGGAATGCTGTGCTCCGCCGCCTCGGCTACAATCTCGGATTCATAACCCTGGCGCAGCAATTCTTCACGGGCCAGGTATTCCGGGTTGCCTCCGAGAATGATGTCAGTACCGCGGCCGGCCATATTGGTGGCGAGAGTGACCGTTTCCAACCGCCCGGCCTGGGCGATGATCTTCGCCTCCTGCTCATGGAACTTGGCATTCAGCACCTGGTGAGGAACGCCGCGGCGCTTGAGCATACCGCTCAACACTTCTGATTTCTCAATGGAGATAGTGCCCACCAGCACTGGCTGACCAGTCTGGTGCACTTCGGCGATCTCCTCGACCACCGCCTTAAACTTGCCCAGTTCAGTGCGGTAGATCATGTCCGGAGCGTCCAGGCGGATCATCGTCTTGTTGGTGGGGATCACCACCACATCCAGGCCGTAGATCTTTCGGAACTCATCCTCTTCAGTGGCAGCAGTGCCGGTCATGCCGGCCAGCTTCGAAAACATTCGAAAGTAGTTCTGAAAGGTAATGGTGGCCAGGGTCTGGGATTCCCGCTCGATGCTGACTCCTTCCTTGGCCTCGATCGCCTGGTGCAGTCCCTCGCTGTAGCGCCGGCCAAACATCAACCGTCCGGTAAACTCGTCGACGATGATCACCTTGCCGTCCTTGACCACGTAATCCCGGTCACGCTTCATCAGGGCGTGAGCCCGCAGGCCGGCGTAGACGTGGTGGGCCAGCTCCAGATTGGTCTCATCCGAGAGGTTGTTCACCGACAGCAACTGCTCCACTTTATGCGTGCCATCCTCAGTCAGGGCAACAGTATGCAGCTTCTCATCCACCTGGTAGTCCTGTTCAAACTGCAACCGGGGGACGACCTGGGCAATCCGCTTGTATAGCTCAGTAGGCTTCTCCGCCTGGCCAGATATAATCAGAGGCGTACGGGCCTCGTCGATGAGGATGCTGTCCACCTCGTCGACGATGGCATAGTTCAACTCCCGCTGCACCATATCTTCCGCCCGCATCACCATATTATCTCTCAAATAGTCAAAGCCGAACTCGTTGTTGGTGCCGTAGGTGATATCGGACCCGTAAGCCTCCAGGCGCTCAGGAGGCTCCAGCCCGTGGACAATCAGGCCGACTTTCAAACCAAGAAAACGGTAGATGCCACCCATCCACTCGCTGTCCCGGCGGGCCAGGTAGTCGTTCACCGTCACGATGTGAACCCCCAAGCCAGACAGAGCATTAAGGTAGGCGGGCAGCGTAGCTACCAGGGTCTTGCCTTCACCGGTCTTCATTTCAGCGATCCGGCCCTGGTGGAGCACGATGCCGCCCATCAGTTGGACGTCAAAGGGCCTCATACCGACTACGCGCCAGCAGGCCTCCCGAACCACCGCAAAGGCCTCCGGCAGGATATCATCCATTGTTTCGCCATCCGTAAGGCGTTCCTGGAACTCCCGGGTCTTGACACGCAGTTCATCATCGCTCAGGGATCTGATTTCGGGCTCATACTCATTTATGATATCAACCGTTCGCTGCAGCCGCTTGACCTCGCGGGCATTATCATCGAACAGGTTGCGCAGGACGTTTAACATCCCCTCACCCTCTTCCGGCAACAGGCATTTTTAACACCTGAGCCTTTTTAATTGTAACACCTCCCCCTTTTTCTGACAAGAACGGCAGCACTGCCCCATCCTGGCGACTAAGGCCCGAAAACCCCACGGCACAGGGAGCATAGGCAACGGAAGAAGGGGGCTGAACGCCCCCTTCGACCACCTTGTAACCGGCAACAAATAGCTGCCTAGAACTCTGGCTCGATCAACCCGAAGTTCCCGTCCTTGCGACGATAAAGTACGTTGACCTGGTCTGTTTCAGCATTGCTGAAAACGTAAAAGTCATGTCCCAGCAGGCTCATCTGCAAGATGGCCTCCTCCACTGGCATCGGTTTGATGGCAAACCGCTTGGTGCGCACCACCTCAGGGGCCCCTACCACATTCTCCTCACCCATCACCGTGATCAGGTTCTTCAATCCCTGGTTCCGGAACCGGCGATAGAGCTTGGTGCGGTGTTTCTGAATCTGTTTCTCCAGCTTCTCGACCACCAGATCGACGGCGGTGTACAGGTTTTCGCTGCTGATCTCTTCAGCTCGCAGGATAAAGCTGTTCAGGGGAATTGTGACCTCCACAATGTAGCCCCCGCGCCCGGTTAAGGCCGTTACTTGTGCTTCCGGAATCTGATCAAAGTAACGGGTCAGTTTGTTCAGCTTCTTCTCGGTGTAATCCCTTAACCCCTCGGTGATCTCCAAATTCTTCCCCCGAATGGCGATTTTCATCAAGCACTCCCCCTCGGTAATGGTGTTTATTAATATTCCCTTCTGCAGGAAAAAATCCTTACAGCACAGACCGCCGCAGCGAGGACAAAAGAACTCCCTGACGGGGAGTTCCTGTTTTTTGCATCAATAAATCCAGAGGTCTTCTAAAACCTAACCGCATGTGAGCCTTGGATGAGTCCATAGCACTTCTCCTTATTGAGCCATTTAATCTTGCCCGGCATCTCCCTACTGGCCCCCATGGTCAACATCGTGTCTGCTGCATCCTGAAATTATTAAATAGCGCTTATAAGTGCCATCATGTTAGCACAAGCGCTGAACACTGTCAAATTATTCCTAGGTCAGAGCCGGACACAGGGAACGTAAATTGCCGTCGTTAAGGGATCCTGAACCCACAACCTTAATAGCCTGAGAGTAAAAAATGGTGCTGAACTGTTCGAAATTGGAATGTCGAAAAAAGTTTTGTTGAAAGACCAAAATGATTGCTTTCTTGTGGATAAGGTGCATAAATATGTTCATAACCCTGTCTCTGCCGATAATTTTATGTGGATTATACTGTGGATGAAAAATAATTTGTCAGATATACCCACATAGCGTCACGTTTTACCTGTTACCACGCGTTTTTATGACATTGGTCGCGCTCTGCCGACAAGCAGCCTAGATGGCGCTCGTCTCCTGGAGTAATACCCGGATCTGCTGCCGGTGGCCTTCCAGCCAGTCCTGGTCGCCTTCCCAGAGCCTGCCGAGGTCCTCCATGACCCTTGACTGGTCCCGCCAGAGAGCCTCCAGCCTGTCCGCAGAGGTCGTCTGGTGCAGATACCGGAACCGGTGCAGATCAAACTGTTTCAGGTGCAGGGACTGCTCTAACTCTTGGCGCAAGGCGGTCAACTCCCGGGCAGTTTCGTCAATTTCGGCCATCAGGCCCTGAATATGCTCCCGGGATATTTCCCGCATGCTCGCGGTTCCTGCTGTCTGATGCTGCCGTTCTACCAGTCCCAATAGATCGCGCCAGCGCTGGAGTTGAAGATCGAAGCCCACGGACAATTCGTCAGTCAATTGGTAGATATGTTTCATCTTCATGCTGAGCACCTCCAAATTCCAACTGGACACGGCAGCAGTCGGTTCTGCCAAACGCTTGCGCTGATACGTCCCTGACAATCTGGGCAGTTGCCGGGAGAAGCCAGATCTCCTCCTGACTAATACTATAGTAATTATACAACGAATATGACCTGGACTCTCCATCTGCCCTGATCCCTACATTAGAAGCGATATTGCCGTGCCGGCGACAATGCCGGCAGGAAAGCCAGTTTGCTTGGAGAAGGCTTGTTGAAAGAATAGGAGGCGAGGCCGGATGCCAGATAGCTTTATGCGCATGCTATCAGAAATGACCGGTAAAATGAATCCGGAGACAATTCTATCCTCACTGATCAGGATCAACACCACCAATCCGCCCGGCAACGAAACCGCAGCAGCGCAATTCTTGCACGGGCTGTTCAGCCAGGCCGGCATCCACTGTGAAATTCTGGAGGGCGCCAAGGGCCGGGGCAATTTCTTAGCCCAGCTGGGCTCTGACGACCCCGCGGCGCCACGCCTGCTGTTTCTATCACACCTGGATGTGGTCCCACCTGGCAACGGCTGGAGCTTTGAGCCTTTCGCCGGGGATATCCAGCAGGGCTGTGTGCGCGGCCGGGGCGCCCTGGACTGTAAGGATATGGTGGCGGCGGAAGCTGCGGCAATGCTAGCCCTGGCCCAGCTGCACCGCGACTCGCCCCTGCGCGGGAAGCTGATCTTTGCTGCCGTCGCTGACGAGGAAAGAGGTGGCCGCAACGGCATCCAATACCTGATCCGGCAGCATCGATCACGGATCGAAGCCGATTTCGTAGTCAACGAGGGGGCCGAGGATCCGCTGCGGTTAGGAAATGAAGTCTTCTACTTCATCCAGACCGGTGAAAAGGGGTTGGCCTGGAGCACTCTCCGCGCCCGGGGACGCACTGCCCATGGCTCGCAACCCAGCCTGGGGTCGAACGCCATCCTCACTATGTCCCGGGCACTGGACCGGATCGGGCGTTACCGCCCGGAGGTGGTGTTAATCCCGGAGGTGCGCCGACTGCTAAAAACCCTGGCGGACCGCAGGGGCTGGCAGGAACCGTTGAACCCCCAGAACCTGGACCGTTTTCTGTCCACCTGGGAGGATCGGGGTTTTGCCGCTTCCCTGGAGAGCATGACCCGTATGACAATCTCTCCGAATATGATCAAGGGCGGCCTCAAGACCAATGTCGTGCCGGACCTCTGCGAGGTATCAGCCGACATCCGGGTACTGCCCGGACAGGACCGGGAGTATGCCCTCGGCCAGTTACAGCAGTGCGCCGGCAACCGGATCGAGATCGACATGCCCACCTTTCACCCGCCATCCTTCACAGCCTCTGATACCCCCTATTACCGGATCATGGAGCAGGCGATCAGCCAGGTTTGCAGTAGCGCCAGTGGGAAACCGCGGGTAATCTGCCTGCCAATGCTCTCGACCGGAGCCACCGACTCCCGTTTTCTGCGCCAGGCCGGCTTCCTGTGCTATGGTGCGGAGGTGCTGGCCCCAGACTTTCCGCCGGACATACGGCTGACGATCCATGGCGCCGACGAACGGATCGACATCAACAGCCTGCACTACTTCACCGGTTTCTTTTTCCAGCTGGCCAGACTATACCTGGGCTGAAGGACAGCCGTTCAGATCTCACACACCGGCAACAAACCCTGAAATAATAAGGATAAGGCTTTTCCCTTCCGAATATATTTTCAGAGAAGGGGGAGATGGTGGTGAGGATAAAACTGCTGGCGGGAGTTTTCCTGATCTTGGGGTTGGCGATCGGGTACATCGCCCTGGGTAGAACCACTTCGGGGCTTCATTTAAAAACCGCTATGCCGGCTGAAACGCCGGCTGGGTCCAGGATACCTTCGGGAGTACAAATTGCCGCCATCAAGCAGCTGAACGACACTTTCTTTGACGTGATGAGCGAATATACGGCAATCCGCCGCGACTACCCGGCGGACAAGCACCATGACCGGGACAGTAGATTTATCCCCCGCGTGGAGTCCCTCTACAAAAAAATAAGCTCCGTCAGGGGGAGGATATCCCTCTTCGAGGTAGATCCCAGGTACCAGCAGGCACTGGGGGATGCTCAGCGCAACTCCCTCTACCTGGCAAGCTCTATTTTTGAGTTTTATGACGCTCTGTTGGCCCAGGGCGATTACCGGAGGATGCAACTGGACAATTCGGCTGAGGATTATGACAGGGCGTTGCCCTACTTCTCAGCCCTCTCAGCAGCGCATCAGGCATCTTAAGCAGTCATTTCCGTTAAGCATTCGCCGTACTATTCAGGTTTTTGGTCAATGACAATATACTGATAAAGGAATAAAACCACAAACTGGCAGGTATAGCAGATCAATTCTCCATGGTTACGGGCGCTGCCGCAGATCGGGCACCGAAGAAAGAACGAGGGCATGTAGCAGTCCTCTCTGCCATCCTCATACCAGCAGCGATAGCACTGTGGCGCCCCCCTGAAAAACTCGCCAGCAATACATTTATATTCATCGTGCCCGTTCATGAAATGACAATGCCTCTTCTTAGCCATTATCCTTATCACCGAAAAAAGCAATCCGGTGAAATCCCTTCTTAGCATTCAGCTGCAATCGGTAATATTGCGATATAATATGTTGCTAAAATGGCATATGTTACCACATCAGCGGCCACGGAACTCCGCCGCCTGGTGCCAATATAGAACCGGATCAGAAATAATATGGCAGGAAACCCGCCTACAGATTTCCTGCCATATTTCTGCTTAAGAAGAGATCCAATCTTGAAAGGATAATAAGCCGAACTCAGGGATTTTTCTGGACAGCTTTTCTGGACGGCATTGAAGGGTCAGGATAGATGGAAGTGCTCAGATCGACCGTTACCGGATATCCCCCGTAGGTCATACTGACGTCTCCTACAAATTGCCACTCCTTGGCGAACGATACGCCACTATCAGCAGGATCGAGGGCTGTGGACCGAGAAAGGCTATATGCGGTGCCATGCGCCAGCCAACTGGCTACCCAAATATCGACATCGCGAGAAAGGGCGTTCCTGATCTGGGCGGCGTTATCTATGTAGCAGTATATTCCTGCCTGGTAGCCGGGGTTGCCCGGAGCGTTCTTGCTCTCAACTTCCTTGACCCAGGCATTTATATAAGCCAGATAGTCCCCGGCTAGTGGGACCGAGGTCTCAACATCGAGAAAGATGGTAGTCTGGCCGGGAAAACCAGCGCTGGCGGCAAGATTGATAGCATCATCGGCATCAGATGTTCCCGCCGCCGCATTCAAATTAGAACTGCCCGCCTGAAGTCCCACGTAGATCGGCATGAATCCCCAGCCCTGGTCGACCAGCACCTGTCTCTTGTCCATCCAGCTCGTATCCGGATGCTCCCAGGTAGGGCCCAGATAAAAACCTGTGTAATAAAACGGAGAGCTGTTCCACCATGCCTGCATCAGATCATCACCCGGATATTGAGAAACATCCAGCCCATAGAAGGTCTTGCCGTCAGTTGCATCGTCTTTCGCCGGCAGGCCGGCCAGTTGTTGTGCCCCCTCGCCCGATACCGCCCCTGATGGAGGCGATGCCTGCACCACCGGCTGGTAAATCTGTACGCACCAGTCGGCGATCCAGCCAGTTCCTCCTTGATAATCGATCTGGTACCAATCGTTGCCGCTCTTGGCCTTCGCTTGAAGAACGTCGCCGAAATGCACCTGGCCGATCAGTGATTCATTCTGCCCATGCCCCGAGCGCACGTTGACGGTATCTTTGGCAACCTGCAACTGACTGGTGACCGGTGTAGGCGATTGCAAAGACATAGCCTTGTTGATCACCACCACCGCTTCGGCGCGGCTGATGACTCTGTCAGGCCTGAAGACGCCCTCAGGATAGCCAGCCATAATCTCCCTGTAAACCAATCCGGACACCGAAGGCCTGGCCCAGCTATCAATCTGCAAGGCATCAGAAAAACTGAGGTCCTCCTGCCCGTCCAGTTGCAGCAGCTTTGCCAGCATGCAGGCGGCTTCCTGCCGGCTGACCGCATCCTGCGGCCGGAAAGTTCCATCCGGGTAACCGTTCACATAACCGGACGCCAGCGCCGAATAAACACCCTGCGCAAACCATTCCCCGCCACGCACATCTTTAAAGGCATTTTCACTCGGTCCAACCGCCACCTGAAAGGCGCCGTCCATCATCGCCACCAACTCTGCCCGGGTCACTCCGGCGTCCGGTCTGAACACACCTTCGGGGTATCCCTTCACATATCCTGCGGAGATGGCTTTCTGTATATCTGCAGCCGCCCAGTGATCTCCAATGTCTCTGATCTCACCGGCGAAGGCAATACCGGGGGTATTATAGCCAATAATACCCACCAGGATTAAACAGAATAAAACGGAAAGAGCCATTTGTACAAGATTCCTCGCTGGTAAATTGCTAGCAACCCTTTTATAATTACAAGTTGGCATCTCTATCATCGTACAGTCCCTTCTAGATTTTCATCTAGATGGCTATTTCAACATTAACTGACAACATCCCTGCCAGATTCCAATAGTAATGATCGGCTCTATTCCCTGATCCTACCTGCTGTTCCAGCGTTGGTTCAGACGTTGGGCAACCCGGAGAGTAAAGTTATTTTTTCTTAAAAATATTCTTTTAAGGTTTATTTAAGCAAACTGCACTAGTATATGACTGTTAACTGGAAATAAGTAGACAACAATGTGGGAGAGAAAAAATGATGTTAAAAAACCTTATTACCGCTTTCGCCAAAACCTGGTCCCTCATCAAGAAGCGCAGGGTATTGATCATCGTGATACTGGTGGTGCTGGTAGCCGGCCTCTTCACCTGGCGCCACCTCGCCTCCAATAAGAA
>JAHFCR010000066.1:0-3098 GCA_023249405.1 Peptococcaceae bacterium
GCTGTAAGCGACTTTCTGGCGCAATTTTAAGATGCTTCAAGAACAGCCGGTTGTTTTTATGCATCTCCGGCGCTGACGCCGGGTTTTCTATCTTTCAGGAAAAAGCACAGGACCATGGCCATGGCGCATAACACCGCCGCGATCACAAAGCAGTCGTCAATCGCCTGCACTGCCGCCAGTGTCGCTACCTTGCCATAGATCACGCTAAGGCTCAAGGCTTTCCCCGCCCCCGCCCCGATCCCCAGTTGTGAGGCGATCCCGCTCAATGCTTTCTGCATACTGGAGAATGCGGGGCTCGACGTGTTGAGGGAATGCGCCAGCTGTGCGTAATGATAGACCTGCCTGTTCTGCATGACGGTTGTCAACACGGCGATGCCAAAGGATGCGAAGATCTGCTTGGAAACATTAAACATGGCGGACGCCCTGCCAACCAGTGGCCTGGGAACGACATTCATACAGGCGGTCATCACCGGCATCATACCCAACCCGATGCCGACGCCCCGGATCATCATCCACATGGTAATGGTGGAAAAGGCGGTAAAACCGGAAATGGTATGCATCATATAGGACGCCCACGCCACGATCGCCAGCCCGGCGATACTGAGCGCCCGTGCCCCATATTTGTCAAAGATCCGCCCGCTGATCGGCATCAGCACCCCCTGGGCAATCGCCGCCGGGAACGTGATCAGGCCGGAGGTCATGGCCGTCTGGCCGAGCACATTTTGAATCAACAGCGGCATCAGGAACAGGACGGCGAACATGCCGACGACTACAATCCCCATGATGATGTTGCCGATGGCAAAGATGGGATTCAAGAACAGCCGGAGGTCGAGGATCGGGTCCGGAACCCTCAGCTCGTTGACAACAAAGCCGGTCAGGCTCAAGGCCGCTACCAGCAGCAAGACGACAATCTCGGGGTTCGACCACCCCAGGCTGCTGCTCTGATTAAGGGCGAACAGCAGGGTGAAGAATCCGATCGTCGAGAGGATGATCCCGTTCAGATCAAGCCTTTCCCCTTTGGACAGCTCAGTTTCCGAGAGCAGTCGCTGCACCAGAAACAGATTGATGATGCCGATCGGAACGTTGATATAATAGATCAGGTGCCAATCGGCGTATTGCACCAGGTACCCGCCCAGCACCGGGCCGATGGCCGGCGCCGCCATGGCTGATACGCCAAAGACGCCGAGCACCATGCCCATCTTGCCCCGGGGACAGATCTTGTAGAGAACAGCCATCGCCAGAGGCTGGATCAGGCCGCCGCCAAGGGCCTGGATGACGCGGGCAGCGATCATGCTGTTGATGTTCCAGGCCAGGCCGGAGATGGCGGAACCCAGTACGAACAGGGTGAGAGTGATCAAAAGGCAGCGTTTGTAGCCGAAGGTGTCCCCCAGGTAGCCTGACAGGGGCATGATCACACCCATGGTCAGCATGTAGGCGTTCGGCACCCAGGTGATAGCGTCGGCGGAAACTCCGAAGACCGCCATCATCTTAGGCAGGGCGACGTTGACGATGCTGCTGTCCAACATGGCCATGAAGACTCCGATAATAATGACGAACACGACCGGCCAGTTGACAACTTCGGGCGCCTCTTCATTTGTTCCATTATCAGTAAGCATGTCTTTCTCCTTATCGGCTCCCGGTTCAGCCTCCTGCGGCGGGCGCCTGCCCGAAGCCTTGTCCGCCTTTGCGGGCGCCGGCAAAGCCCGTGCGCACAATTTGAATAAGGTAACAGTGCCGCCTGCCGGTCTTGCAGCCGGATCAGACCGTGTGAATAGTAACCTCCGCCGACATGCCCGGATTCAAGATCATACCCTCTTTGTTGGCAATCTCGATCTTGACCGGCAGCAACTGGGAGACCTTGGTGTAATTGCCGGAATCGTTCTGGGCCGGAAGCAAGGAAAAGGTCGATTGGGTGGCCTTGCCCAGTTCGATTATTTTGCCGTTGAAAACATGGCCGGGATAGGCGTCCACTTTCACGTCCACCTTTTGCCCGAGGCGCAGGCGCCCGAACTTGCCTTCCTCGATGTTGGCCACCGCCCAGGTGGCCTGAAGATCACAGATGGACAGGATCTCCTGCTCCTGGGACAGGTTTTCCCCTGCCGTAGTCGGCGCCTGCACTACCGTGCCGCTGACGGGAGCGTAGATAAAAGATTCATCATGGTTCAGCTTGGCGCTGTCGTAGGCGGCCTGGGCCTGTTTCAACTGGGCCCGGTAGGTTTCGGCTCCGGTATTGTTCACCTTGTCCAATTGGGCCTGAACATCGGCCGTTGTCGCCTGGGCGGCCAATACGTTGGCGTTGTCGGTGTCCAGGGTGGCCTGAGCCTGCTGGTATGCCGACTGAGCTGTATCGAGGGCGTTTTTAGCAGCGGCTCCGGCGCTATAGAGGGTGTTTGTCTGATCAAGGTTCCGTTTGGCATCATCCAGAGTGGACTGATCTTTCTTCACCTGGGCCTGGGCTGCCTGCAGCCCTTGCTGGGCCTTGTCGACGGCCGCCTGAGCAGACCTGATATTATAGGGAAGCTGGTCATAGTTGGCCTGGGCCAGCTCCAGAGCCGCCTCTGCCTGGCTCATGGCCACCCCCAGCGCAGCGTGGTCCAGTTCGGCCAGTTCCTCCCCTGCGGTGACGGTATCGCCTTCCTTGACGTACAGCTTGACCAGACGTCCGGAGATCTTGGGACTGATGGCAACGATGCTGCCCGTCACCTGGGCGTTGTCGGTGCTGATGGTGACCCGGAGTTCGTGCCAGTACCAGATGCCGCCCGAGCCGACCGCCAACAACAGCAGTAGGCCGATCAGCCAGCCGGCTATTTTACGGAAACCGTTGGCCGTCTTCCGGTTTTGTTCTTTTTCCTGCTTATCCTCCATCCGTAGCTCCCCTCTCCATAGTTCGCCATTCCAGATTCGAAATCCAAATAAACCAGACAACCAGCTGCAGCAGCCTCAAAGGCGCCTGCCCCTCAGCATCTTGCCGGAGGCGTCTGCTATCTCCAGCAAGTTGTTGAGATGTTTTTCAATTTGAACCTCGTATATACTTTTCTCCAATCGTTTTATGTAAAAAATATTAGGATATCTGCTATAATGTTGCCTAACATAATATA
>JAHFCR010000066.1:3198-18234 GCA_023249405.1 Peptococcaceae bacterium
GCTTTCTATAAGCGTTCCCAGGCCTCAAAACTATGGCCGCTTAAAAAATCGGATGACGATCTGCCTGTGGATGTCGGCGCCATATGCATGGCCAATTGGCTGGTGAGTCTTTTGTCCTGGTGGCTGGAGAGCGGTACAGGATACTCCCCCAGGCAGATGGCGATCTGGAGCTATCGTCTGATGTTTCATGGCATTCATTATGCCATGGGATTCGTGGGCAACACGACAGATATTCAGGGCCAGGCTTAGCAGCCTCTTGGTCTAAGAAGAATATCCTTGAGGGCATATTTATAAAAAACACGAGGAGGCTTACTATGTGGAACCAGTTAAGAACTGATGAGTATGAAGGAGCAAGGCGAGGAGATTAGAAGGATCGATATACCCTTGCCATACCATTAACGCTGCCAGAACTCTTTGCCATTTGGGATATGCTGCTGATAGCAGACTCAAGAGAACCTTTGATCACCTTTTGGAAATTCAGCATAGTGACGGCGGCTGGCGTTGTAAAAAGTTCAGCTTTGGGAGAGGCCCGGAAACAGAATCCTCCAATCCCGGCCCGACGTTGGCAGCTTTAGACGCTTTCAGATTGACATATTTACTCAATAAAAGTGCATCACTCGATAAAGCAGTTGAATTCTTGCTTGATCACTGGGAAACCCGTATGCCTCTCGGCCCCTGTCACTATGGAATCGGCACACTGTTCATGCAAGTGGCCTATCCCTTCGCCAATTACAACCTTTTCTTCTATGTCTATGTTCTATCTTTTTACGGCAGGGCAAAGCAAGACCGGAGATTTTTAGAGGCACTTCGTGCTTTAGAATCCAAGTTAGTGAATGGTAAGATTGTAGTGGAACGTCCCAACCAGAAGTTGGCAGGGTTTGTCTTCTGCAAAAAAGGTGAACCAAGCGACCTGGGTACTGAGCGTTACCATGAGATATTAAAAAACCTTGGAGCGTAGCAGGCAGCTGCTGTCTGATTCACAGCGTCCTATCGCATGGCCAGCAAGGCCTTCCCCAGGTTGTAGTCGATGATCAGAACATCGATCAGGCCTCCGGACAGGGCTCCTTTCAAGGCATGGGCCTTGGTATCCCCGGAGGCGATCGTGATTTTCCGCTTGATCTGTTTGAAAACCTCCCACTCGATGCCGATTGTCCGCTCTTTGAGATCGGTATCGCATTCCATTCCACGGCCGTCAAAGAAGCGCAGATTCATGTCGCCGACCAGCCCCCCATTCTTCAGCCCATTTATCTCGCTCTCAGTCAGGTAGTCTCCGGGCCGATAGAGCAGTGAATCGATGACCGGATAGAACGAGCCGATGCTGTTCAGGGAGATGGTGATCCGGTTAAACATCTCCAGGACGTTTTTCACGTTCTTTTCCTGTTTAATTTGCCTGGCAACGTCGGCATTGCTCATCAATCCCTCGGTCAGCAGATAATAATTTCTTCCTCCGAAGGTCATTGCCATCCTGGAAACCAGGGTTTTGACATCCATATCCTGGTGACATCCCGAAATGCTTCCATGCATGGTCACAAATGCGGCATTGATTTTTTGGCAGGGGTTGAGGTAATGGATCAGCTCGTACATGGTGTTGCCCCAGCTGATCCCCAAGGTATCCTGTTCGGTGATGATGCGCTGGATGTAGCGCGCCCCCTCAATCGCCACCAGCTTTCTGATATTTTCTTTCGTATCCAGCGAGGAATCGCTCAGCGAGGGCATGGGCGCGATAACCACATCAGACAGGTTGAAAGTGTTTTTTATCTCATCTTCCAGGTCAATACAGTCAATATAAGGGTTGCGAATCACAAACTCGACAATTTTCTCCTCTTTGGCCCTTTTGATCAGGCGGGAGACGGTGGGAATGGATATATTCATCAGCTCGGCGATCTCATTCTGTGATTTATCTTTGAGGTAGTAGAGATACGCGGCTTTCAGGATCAGGTATTTGGACTGGTTGTACACCTCGGATTCCAACGGATATCACTCCTCTCGGGCTCGCGGCTGCAATATGGGAGTCCCCCAACAGCTATCATTATAAGAAACCCCAATAATATTATCAATAATGAAATAAATTTCATTGCCTCATCCTTCAGTGCTGCTCAGGCGCGGCAGGTGCGAAGTGGCAGTTATTTTTTACTGCCCGGATGGGGATCAATAAACCATGGCTAGTATGATGGCGGTTGTGGCTGCAGACCCGGCAAAGGCAACCGCAGGGGCGGCTGAAATTGCCGGCGGGTGATGGGGAATGGTTGAAAAAGAGCGGGAGGCTTGTGAAATACGCTGCAGCAACGGGCTGGGAAAGAGCAACAGAATCAACCGGCTGCCTGGCATTCAACTTGCTTGATGTATTTTGTATTAAGTATTTTGTGCCAGCGTCAAGAATGGATGAAGATTTCGTTAACAAGCTGTTCCGTATGGCCAAGGAGGAGATCTTATGTTGAAAGGGATTGCCGCCTCTCCCGGGATCGAGATCGGGAAAGTGTTCATCCTCGAGCAGCAGCAGCCGGAGTTGCGCATGTCCTCGATCGCCGGCGATGAGGTGGAAAAAGAGCATGCCCGGTTTGACAACGCCATTGCGGTCTCCCGTCAACAGCTGGAGGAGATCGCTGCCAAGACGGAAACCGAGCTGGGCAAAGATAAGGCTGATATTTTCAGGGCGCACCTGATGATTCTGGATGATGCCCTGTTCTTGAACGAAGTCAGGGAGCGGGTCCGGAGCCGTCTGATCGCTGCCGAGAATGCGCTATCGCAGGTAGTGGAGAAGTATGTGGCGATGTTCGAGGGCATGGAGGATGAGTATATCAAGGCGCGGTCCGCTGACATCAGGGACATCGGCGACAGGCTCACCGCAAATTTACTGGGAGTACAGCGCCAGTCCCTGGCCGACATTGACGAGGAAGTGATCGTCGTGGCCAGAGACCTCTCTCCGTCGGATACCGCCCAGATGAACAAGCAGATGGTCAGGGCCTTTGTCACCGACATCGGCAGCCGGACCGCCCACACCGCCATCATGGCGCGGTCCCTGGGAATACCGGCGGTGGTTGGAATGGGGGACATCAGTCGCCAGGTCCTCGATGGGGACACGATCATCGTTGACGGCAATGACGGCCAGGTGATCCTGAATCCCGACGCCCTGGCGCTGGACCATTACCGGCAACTGCAGCGCGAATACCAGTGTTATCTGGATGGGCTATGCCAGCTGCGTGACTGCGCCTGTGAGACCACGTGCCGGCAGCGGCGGGTGGAGATCGTGGCCAACATCGGCAAGCCGAAAGACTGTCAGGCGGCCCTGGAAAACGGAGCGGAGGGCATCGGACTGTATCGCACGGAGTTCTTTTACATGGACAGGCCCGATCTGCCCGACGAGGAGGAACAGTTTGAGGCCTATAAGGCAGTGGCCCAGACGATGAGCTCCCGTCCGGTGATCATCAGAACCCTGGATATCGGCGGCGATAAAAAGCTTCCCTATCTGGACATGCCTGACGAGATGAACCCCTTTCTGGGCTGCCGGGCGATCAGACTCTGCCTCGACCACCGCGACATCTTCAAGACGCAGCTCAGGGCCATCTTGCGGGCCAGCCATTATGGAACCCTGCGCATCATGTACCCGATGATCTCCGGCGCTTCGGAGATCCGCCAGGCCAACTGCGTTTTAGACGAGGCCAAAGAGGAACTTGAACAGGAAGGTTTTCCCTTCGATCGTGGTATCCAGGTCGGGATCATGGTGGAGATACCATCCGCAGCAGTGACCGCCGATCTGATCGCTAAAGAGGTCGATTTTTTCAGCATTGGCACCAACGACCTCATTCAATACACTCTGGCAGTAGACCGGATGAACGAGCGTATTTCCCATCTCTACGAGCCGCTACATCCGGCCGTGCTCAGGCTGATCAAGCATGTCATCGACGCCTCCCACCGGGCTGGCAAGTGGACGGGCATGTGTGGGGAGATGGCGGGTGATGTGGTGGCGGCGCCCATCTTGCTGGGTCTGGGCCTGGATGAGTTTTCCATGAGCCCGGGTTCCATCCCCCGGGTGAAACAGGCGATCCGATCGTTCAGCTATCAGAAAGCACAGGAGATCGCTGAGCGGGTCCTGCAGATGGAGAGCCCCGAGGAGATCAGGAGCTGGCTGCAGACATACGGCTCCGACTCCGGTCAGTCTGCCTGAAAGGGGGATCGAAACACTCGAAAGTATGGATGTGCGAGGAGAGGAGGTAGACATTGTCTAACGTCAAGTTACGAACTGAAGAGGATTTGGTACTGCTGAATTGCCAGGTGGGAGACAGGCGGCAGGTATTGCAGGCACTGGTGGAAAGAGTGCTGGCCAAGGGATATGTCACCGAGCAGTTTCTGGAAAAGCTGCTGGAGCGTGAGGAAGAGTTTCCCACCGGCTTGGAGATGGCCTATCCGATCGCCATCCCGCACGTGGGGGGAAATTGCCGGCAATCCTTTCTGGCACTGGCGGTAATGCGAGAACCCATAGTCTTCAATGCCATGGATGGAACAGGAAAGGAACTGCCGGTATCCCTGGTCTTCATGTTCGGCATCACCGATCCCTCTGGCCAGGTTGACGTGCTTAAGCGCTTTATCTCTTCCTTCCGGGAGGAGAAAAACCTGAGAGGGCTGCGGGAACTGCAGAATGAGAGGGCTGTTGTCGAGTATCTGGGAGATCTTCTGGGCGAGGGGTTAGAGGTAAATTAGACAATGTGGAGGTGGTGCTCATAGGGCTGTAGAGAAGAACGGTGTTTCAGCTTTAAAAAGCCTATTCACAAGGAGTGAATGCAGATGGTAAGTTTAGTGGTTGCATGTGGCGGCGGCATCTTCACCACCACGATCGTGACTGACGAGATCAAGGCAATTTTAAAAAAGGCGGGCATTCAATGCAAGGTGACCCCGGCAAAGCTGACAGAGCTTGCCAGCATTTCCGATGCGGATCTGATCGTGGTGACCGGAAAGTACGGCACCAATACGCGCAATCCTGCCAACGCACCGATCTTGGTCGGCATGTCCATTATGACGGGCATCGGCAAGGATGAATTTATCAAAGAGCTGATTGACAAGGTAAAAGAGATAGAAGCGGCAAAAAAGTAGCCTGATCGATCCATCGGCGCCGTGATGGCGCTGCGCCGCGGACTGTAAGACCGAAGATCGCTTGTCCCAGAACTGATTGTAAACTAAAAATAGAGGAGGCTAAATTAGTGGCGACTCTCAAGATGGTAATCGACCTTTTTGGTCCGACTATTTTTGTGCCGGTTATCGTGTTCATCCTGAGCCTGTGCATGCGGGTCGAGGTCAATAAGGCCTTTCGTGGCGCCCTCTACATGGGCATCGGTTTGACCGCCTTCAATATCATCCTGGGCGGACTGATGAGTTCCCTGGGGCCGATCGTCACCGAGATGGTGAAGGAGACCGGTATCAATCTGCCGGTTATCGACATCGGCTGGCCGGCGGCATCCATCATCTGTTACGCCAACCACATCGGACTGTTCTTCATCCCCTTCGGTCTCTGCTTTGACCTGCTCCTGTTCCTGACCAAGTGGAACGACACCTTCCACCCGACAGACATCTGGAACTACTACTTCTTCGTGTTCTGGGCAGCTATCGTCAATATCGTGACCGGCAGCTTCGTGATGGGTGTCCTGGCCGGCATGTTGTGCAACCTGTACCTGCTGCTCCTGGCTGACTGGATCGCTCCGGCCATGGAGCAATACTATGGCTATCAGGGCGTGGTCTCCACCTGCTATTGTTCTGTTAACGGCATGCCCTTCGCCATTTTAATGAAGTGGATCTTCAAGAAACTCCATCTCGACGGCATCAAACTGGATCCGGAACAACTCAGAGAGAAATTCGGTTTCTGGGGCGAGCCTGTGACCATGGGGCTCCTCATCGGCCTGGCGGTTTCTATCATCGCCAAGATTCATAACCTTGGCACCCTGGACAGTTGGGCAACGATCTTGAAGACCGCTGTCGTCACCGGTTCGGTAATGGCCATCTATCCGTCGGTCTCCGGCCTGTTCGTCAAGGGCCTGATCCCGATCACCCAGACCCTCAACGCCCGGATGAGAAGCGGCGAGATGACCAGGAAGAATATGTACATCGCCATCGACCCGGCCGTTTTCTTTGGCGAAGAATCCACCATCGCTACCGGCCTGGTGCTGATCCCGATCATGCTGGCTTTTGCCGTATTCATGCCCGGCAACACTGTATTGCCGCTGGCTGACCTGCCGGCTCTGCCGTTCATGGTCATCGGCATCGTTACTGTTATGGAGGGCAACGTGTTCAGTTCGGTGATCGCCAGCGCTCTCTGGCTGGGCCTCGGTTTCCTGCTGAACTCCAGCGTCGCCCCGATCTTCACCATGGCGGCCAAGAGCGTCAACGCCATTCCGTCTTCTGCGGGCGGCGCCATGGTTACCAGCGTGCTGGTGGGACACAACCCGTTCGGCTGGCTGATCTACAAGGCCTTCACCGCTCCTGCCGGCGCCAAGTTCTTCACTATCGGAGCAGCGGTTGTAATCTACTTCGTCACCTACTTCTTCTTCCAGAAGAACCGCAAGGCCTGGCAAATGGCTGCCGGCGCCCATGAAGACTACTTTGTGGAAAAAGAGGCTATGTGGGCTGAAGCGCAGCAGAAGAGACAGGCAGCGGCTCGCGCCTAGTCCGAATATCAACGGCTGATATGGAGAGTTGAGCGGCGTGTAACTCGCTCCATTGGTGGTCACTTCCTTGGATCTGATGGGGGCCGGGGCCCGGGGAAGCGTGGAATGCGGCTAAAACTTCCGGCGACACGGCCCCCATCTAAGATCTGCGGCAGGGTCCGCAGGTGGATGATGCAAGGAAAAGTAGTTGTGCGACAGAAGAATATTTGGCAATAAAAGTGTACACAACTGTTTTGTGCAGATTTATTAATGAACAGATCGGGAGGCGGAGGAAATGCTGCAGAAGGATTTTACCATCACCAACAAGACGGGCTTGCATGCCAGACCGGCTTCGGTGTTTATCAAAGCGGCCAACACTTTTAAATGCGATATTCACCTGAAAAAGGAGAATCAGGAGATCGATGCCAAAAGCATAATCTCCCTGCTGACCCTGGGAGCCGGCCAGGGAACGAAGATCACCATCACTACCAGCGGCGAGGATGAAGAGGCGGCCATGGACGAGCTAATGCGGGTGCTCGCATCTTTTGACGACTGAGAACGGACATTTTGGAATAAATGCGCTCACCCCGTTATAGGCTCCTCTCTCCTTAGGAACTGCAACCTGTGTTATCATGTCCATGGAAACGCCTGATAGGCTCCTGAATCGCCGCCGGTTTATGCAGCCCGGTTTAACGAGCAGGGAGAGGACAACGGTTTCAGTGAAAATAATTTCACTATTGATAATATTATTGGGAACCTTACAATAAAAACTGAAGACGAACAGCATGATTTAAGGGTTAAATTTTTTGGCAGGGCCCGCCAAAAAATCTAAGCGCCGGCAACACAAAAAAAATGAGGAGGTTTTCAAATGTACATCGATCCATTGTTTATGCAATTTACCGATGGGCTGGAAAAGGACAAGTACGTCATTGCGACCTACTATGTGGCTAACGAGAAGACCGTGGAAGCTGTTAAATATGCAGCCGCCCTGGCTGTCGAGCAGACTACCGGAACCTGGACCCCGGTCCCCGATGAGACCGAGGAAGTAAGGGAAAAACATCTTGGCCGTGTGGTCGGGATTTATGAAGTGCCCGCCTATTCTTATGAATACCCGGAAGACCTTAAAGAAAGACAATTCGTCATGAGAGTGGCCTTCCCGGCCAAAAACTTCGGCGCCCAGTTCGCCATGATGTTCACCACTATCATCGGCAATATCTCCAGCATGGGCAAACTCAAATTGTTGGATGTGGAGTTCCCGGACTGGTATCTGAAGGAATTCAAGGGGCCGAAATTCGGCGTGGAAGGGATCCGGAAACTTTTAAACGCTTACGACCGCCCGCTCCTGAACAACATGATCAAGCCCTGTGTGGGATTGAATCCGGAGCAGACTGCCGCATTGGCTTACAAGGTGGCCCTCGGCGGCGTCGACATTATCAAGGACGACGAACTGACGGCCAACCCTCCCCATTGCCCGCTGATCGAGAGAGTCAAGGCGGTCATGCCGGCGATCAAGGCCGCGGATGAGGAAAAGGGAGAGACCACGCTGTACACCTTCAACATCACCGATCGCACCGATCGGCTGCGGGAAAATGCCCTCAGAGCGATCGAGGCTGGAGCCAATGCCCTGATGGTCAACTCCTGGCCGATCGGGCTGGACGCCTGCCGGATGCTGGCCGAAGATCCGGACATCAACGTGCCGATCCTGTCACACTGCGATATGCAGGGCGGCCTATACGAATCACCGTGGTCCGGCATCTCCGCCAATCTCGTGTGCGCCAAGCTGCCCCGGCTGGCCGGACTGGACATGGCGATCGTGCTCAGCCCCTATGGAAAATTCCCCATCACCATGGATGCCTTCATTCAGGTCGGCTATGCCTGCCTGACTCCCTGGCAGCACGTCAAGCCGATGATGCCGATGCCGGGTGGCGGCACGACCCAGGGCCATATCGAGGAACTGGTGCATAAGTTCGGCAAGGACATCATCATCGCGGCCGGCGGCGGCGTGATCGGCCACCCGATGGGGCCTGTAGCCGGCGGCAAGGGCTTCCGCCAGGGGATCGACGCTGTGATGAAAGGGATATCACTGAAAGAAGCCGCCCAGGATCCGCAAAACGTGGAGCTGAAGGCAGCTATTGACGCCTGGGGCATTTACGGAGAAAAGAACATCTTCGACCTCAAGAAATCGAAATAGGTACTGCCAGGCATCCGGCCGGGTCTGAGCAAAGTAAAAAATCAGACCCGGCTGCTTGCCGGGCGATATGGAGCAGGGATGACGGCTTTTTGATACTGGAGGGAGCGCCATGATCGAAGAGGTTGATGTCGTTGTCATCGGAGGAGGGGCCACCGGCGCGGGAACGCTATGGGACCTGGCGCTGCGGGGGATCGATGCTGTTCTGATCGAACAGCATGAACCGGGATACGGAACCTCCGGGCGCAATCATGGGTGTCTCCATAGCGGTGGACGGTACCTGGTCAAGGATCCCGAACTGGCGCTGGAGTGCTACCGGGAGAACCAGATCCTCAGACAGGTGGCCGGAGCGGCCATCGAAGATACGGGCGGTTTATTCGCTCACATCAAAAGCGATGAGCAGGACTATGTCCGGAGATGGGTAGATAACGCACACCGGATCGGCCTGCCGGTGGAAGAGGTATCGGCAACCGAGGCGCGGAACATGGAGCCGATCCTGTCCAGCGAGGTGGACCGGGTGTTCACCGTCCCCGATGCGGCCGTAGACCCATTTGATCTGATCTACATGAACCTGCAGGGCGCCGTGCAAAAGGGCGCCAGATTCATGACCGAGACCCGTGTCAAAGAACTGCTGATCCGGGACGGCAGGGTACAAGGTGTACTGGCAGAGGATATCAGGACCAAGGAAGTGCACGAGTTCCGGTGCCGGGCGGTGATCAACGCCGCCGGGCCCTGGGTGGGAATAATTGCCAGCCTGGCCGGGATCAGCCTGGAACTTACCTACGGCAAGGGGTCTTTGCTGGTACACGCCACCCGCCTGGCACAGCGGCAGATCAACCGGTTGCGATCACCGAGCGATGGCGATGTGCTGATGCCGGGCAAGACCGTGTGCCTGTTCGGCACGACTGATATTCACATCGACAACCCGGATGACACAGTGACCTGGGCGGATGAGGTAAAATCCCTGATCGAGATGGAGCGGCCGATCTTCCCCGATCTGCCGGAGATGAGGGTGCTGCGAACGGTCACTGGCGTGCGGCCGTTATATACTCCCGGAGCCGCAGGCACGGCGGAAAGAGACGCCAACAGGGGCCATGCGGTGATCAATCATGGCGCCAGGGACGGCGTGGGGGGATTCTTCACGATCATGGGAGGCAAGCTGACCACCTATCGCCTGATGGCAGAGCAGGTGGTGGACGAGGTAGCGCGGGAACTGGGCGTTACCGTTGCCTGTAAGACAGCGGAGACACCGCTGGCCGGGCTCTCGATCGGCAATGCCCGGAACTTTCTAGAGACCAAAGCAATCTGTGAATGCGAACAGGTGACTGAGGATGATTTATTGACTGCCGCCATCTTTTTGGATAAGGTGCGCTCAGGGGGCATCAGGCGCATGACCCGGCTGGGGCTCGGCCCCTGCCAGGGAACTCTGTGCATCTGGCGTGGAGCGCTCTATCTGTATCGCAAGGGATTGTTGACCGATCAGGAATGCCTCACCTTTATCGAGGAATCACTTGATGAGCGGTGGAAGGGGAATCGCGGCGTGCTATGGGGAGACCAGATCAGGCAGGCTGAATTGGAGCGGGGCATCTATCGGGGCATCTACGGATCGGAGGGAGACTGATATGCGTTACGACACGGTAATCTGCGGGGCTGGGCTGGCAGGGATCACTGCTGCCCTCGTCAGCCTGAGCCATGGCAAGAGCACGGCTGTCGTGGCGCGGGGGGAAAGTTCCCTGTATTACATGAGCGGCTATCTCGACCTGTGCGGAAACGGCGACAACCCTTGGAACGCCATCGACGATCTTGCTCATGCCAACCCCGCGCATCCCTTTGCCCTGAGTGACGCTAAGGAGAAGAGCGAGGCACTGGCATTTTTCGTTGAGCAGACAAGCCCTGGCTATCCCTATGCCATCCCCGTCGACAGTCGCAATCACCTCGTTCCTACTTGCACCGGCGGTATACGGCACACGTATCTGCTGCCTGCTAATGCAGGCGCCGACGGCCTGGCTGACCGGGGGAGGCGGGTGCGGGCCATCGGTTTTACAGACTACAGGGATTACAGCGCGCAACTGATGGTGGATCGCCTGAACAAGAAGGGCTATTCCTGGACGGCGGCGGAGGTCGAGAGCGGGTGCTCCAAAGTCAGCCAGACCAGCATCGACCTGGCCTCCTACCTGGATGATGACTATCCGGCGCTGATAGATAAACTGCGGCCGGTCGTCAAGGACTGCGATTGCCTGGTATTTCCCGCCGTGCTCGGCTTTAAGAAGCATCGGGTCATTGTTGAGGCGATCAGGGATGCTTTCGGGACGGCCGTATTCGAGGTGCCGACGCTCCCTCCATCGCTCCCGGGCATGCGCCTGAGCAGCGCCCTGATCTCCCGCCTGCGCGGTCTGGGCGGGGATCTGTTTTGGGGATTCCCTGCCACAGCTGACAACAGCGCCGGCGACCGCTGCACCGGTCTGATCGTGGACACCCCGGGACGGCCTCGCCTGATCGAAGGGGAGAATTATATTCTGGCTACCGGAGGTATCGCCGGCGGAGGAGCGTTGGTTGAGCGGGAACGGATCAGAGAGAGAGTGTTTGGCCTCCCGGTAGAAACATACGGTACGACCGATGAGCGATTTCTTTTCGGAGAGCAGGGTTTTGCCAGGAGCGGTATCAGGGTCGACAGCGATATGAGACCGATCGGCCCGGACGGAAAGATTATTTATAAAAACCTGTTCTGCGCCGGTAGAGCGCTGGCGGGATATGACCCCTTCACTGAGTACGACGGTGCAGGAGTGGCTATTGTTACCGGTTATCAGGCTGCATTGGCGGCGATCAGGAGGTGGGACTGATGTTGCCCGTAAACGGGATTGAGCACTGCTTGAAGTGCAGCATCTGTCATGCGGCATGCCCCGTAGCGAGGGCGAACCCGAACTATCCGGGCCCGAAGATCTTGGGACCCGACCGGGGACGTTTCATGATGAACAAGAGCGGCAAAACGGTTCCGGAAGTGGAATGGTGCACCAACTGCCAGCGCTGTGAGGTTGCCTGCCCCCATGGGGTGGAGACCGCCAGCCTGATCCGCGCCCTCAAACAAGAGGCCCTGCATGAGAAGAAGCACTACTGGCGCGACCTGCTCATGGGCTACCCGCATATTCTGGGTCAATTGGGCACGGCCTTCAGTCCGATCGCCAATTTCATGCTCGGCAGTCCGATCGGACGGAGCATGACCGCCCAGATGATGGCGCTGGCCCCGGACAGTTCACTGCCGGCATACGCCGGTCGCTCTTTTCAGAGCTGGCACAGGGGACAGGGGCATACAGCCAGCAGCAACAAGGTGGTCTACTTTGTCGGCTGCTTTGCCAACTATAACCGGCCGGAGATCGGCCAGGCACTGGTGGCATTGCTCAAGCTGCTGGACATCGACGTGATCGTGCCCAAACAGGTCTGTTGCGGTGTGCCGCTGCTCAGCAACGGTTTTCGTGATCGCGCCCTGAAGCTGATGTCATACAACGTGCAAAATTTGCTTCCCTATGTGAAGCAGGGCTATAGCATCATCTGCTCCTGCCCGTCCTGCGGGCTGGCCCTGAAAAAGGAGTATGGGCGCGAACTGGGCACCAGCGAGGCTGCCAGGGTAGGCGCGGCCGTGTATGACAGTTCGGAGTACCTGGATATTTACGGGCAGGCCCTGGAAGAGCACCTGTCAGCCCAATCCTGGAGACTGACCTATCACCAGCCCTGCCATTCCCTGGCCCAGGGGATCGGAACCCCCAGCCTGTCCCTGTTGCGGAAAATACCCGGCGTACAGGTGAGTTTTGTGGACGGTTGCTGCGGCCAGTCCGGCACCTACGGGTTGAAGGAGGAGAAGAGCGGGGTGTCGCGGCAGATCGGGAGGCAATTGATTGAAGCGATCACCGACCAGAAACCCGATCTGGTGGCCACCGATTGCGGCACCTGCTCACTCCAGCTAAGCCGCCTGTCAGACTTGCCTGTCGAGCACCCGCTGGTGCTTTTAGAGAAAGCTGCCAGAGGGGCGGCGGCGGGACTGGGCGATCGGTACCGGCCGGCTGTATAAAGTACTAGTGTTTTTAAAGTAAAAGGTAAGTTGCAGCGCCAATGAGCGCTTAATCCTCTCATCAAACTAGAAACGGGGTGTATCCAAATGCCTGTAATCACCGATGTGCTGGCCAGGGAGATCCTGGACTCCAGGGGCAATCCCACCGTAGAGGTGGATGTTTGCCTGGAGGACGGCAGCATGGGCCGGGCGGCGGTCCCTTCCGGAGCCTCCACCGGGGCGCATGAGGCCCTGGAACTCCGGGATGGCGACAAGGAGCGCTACCTGGGCAAGGGCGTGCTCAAGGCTGTCGAGAACGTCATGAACATCATCGCTCCCCAGGTAACCGGTCTGGAGGCTGCTGATCAGGTGCTGATCGACCAGACCATGATCGATCTCGATGGCACCGAGAACAAGGACAAACTAGGCGCCAACGCCATTCTCGGAGTCTCTCTGGCCACGGCCAAGGCCGCCGCCGAGAGCATGGGCCTTCCATTCTACCGCTACGTTGGCGGCGTCTGGGCGCGCCTCCTGCCGGCCCCGATGATGAACATCCTAAACGGAGGCAAACACGCTGACAACAACGTGGATATCCAGGAGTTCATGATCATCCCCCTGGGAGCGGACAGCTTTCACAGCGCCCTCAGGATGGGAGCGGAGATCTTTCATACCCTGCGCTCAGTACTGAAGAAAAGGGAATATAACACGGCAGTGGGAGATGAGGGCGGCTTTGCTCCCAACCTCAGGTCCAACGAGGAGGCCCTGGAAGTGATCGTGGAAGCGATCGGCAAGGCCGGTTACAAACCGGGCGAGGAAGTCTTCCTGGGCATGGATGTGGCCGCCACCGAACTCTTCCAGGATCAGAAGTATCACTTCAAGAGCGGCAACATCGCCCGCACCTCCGGTGAGATGATCGATTTCTACTCCAGCCTGGTCGACGCCTACCCGATCATTTCCATCGAAGACGGTCTGGCCGAGGATGACTGGGATGGCTGGCACCAACTGACCCAGCGCCTGGGCAAGAGAATCCAGCTGGTGGGCGACGACATCTTCGTCACCAATCAGGAACGCCTCAAGAGAGGGATCGAACAGGGGGTGGCCAACGCCATCCTGATCAAGGTCAACCAGATCGGCACCCTGACCGAGACCCTGGAGACTGTGGAGGATGCCAAACAGGCCGGTTACAAAGCGGTGATCTCCCACCGTTCCGGAGAGACCGAGGATACTACCATTGCCGACCTGGCCGTGGCTCTCAACGCCGGGCAGATCAAAACCGGAGCCCCCTCCAGAACCGACCGGGTGGCCAAGTACAACCAACTCCTGCGGATCGAGGAGGAGCTGGGCAGCGCGGCATCCTATGCCGGATTACTGCGATAGCAGGTTGCATTACGGCTCACGGGTATGCGAAAAAAACCACCCTTTGGAACAGAATCCACGAGGGTGGTTTGTCCTATTTATTGGTTCGAGCGGGAATGTCAGTGATCGCGCAGGTATGATTTCAACTGTTCCACAACTTGGTAGGAGTTATTCTTGACCCCTCCCATTTTAACGTGCGGCTTGAACTTGCCGTGGAAGTCACTGCCGCAGGTGACCAGGACCCCTTTCTTCCGGCAATAAGCGAGATAATGCTCTTCCTGCTTTAACTGGTGATAGCTGCAGTAAACCTCCAGGCCGGCAATGCCGAAGCCCAGCAGATCGTCGATCAGCGGGTCATCCTCCTCAGTGAGGGTGGCGGCGGGGTGCGCCAGGATCGGGATGCCTCCGATCTCTCTGATCACATTGACGACCTCCGCAGCTTCAGGAGTGCCCTGAGGGGCGTTGTACGGCTTGCCCGGCACCACCCAGTCCATGCAGAACCGGATCACGCCGTTCTCCTGGTGCCGATACTTATTGAGCAGTTGATTCTGATCATTTCTGGGATCTGCAAACATCACGGTGCCGTATGAATTGAACATTGGCCGGGGGCTATCCTCGAGCACCTTCTCCTTTTCCAGGTAAAAACCGGACTCCCGCAGCTTGGCGATCTGGGCGTCGATATTCTGCTGCCACTCATTCTGGAGGTTGCTGCAGAGGCGCTCGATCGCAGGATGGCGGTAGTCGATAAAATACCCCAGAATATGCACCCACTTACCATGATGGCTGGAGGCGATCTCGCAGCCCGGGATCACTTCCAG
>JAHFCR010000067.1:0-939 GCA_023249405.1 Peptococcaceae bacterium
AAATACCACAGGGCCGGGGAGATCGCCGGCGCCGATGCCGGCCGGATCGCCGGCTGGATCGCCCGGGCGCTCTCGGGTGGCCTGCAACTGTCCAGGACGGAGGATGAGCGCCGGGCCGGGCTGACCGGACAGCCCGGGCCGGGAGACTTCCTGATCCTGATGCGCTACAAGGCCAATATGGATATCTACGCCCGGGCGCTGGAAAGCTGCGGCATTCCCTACCGGATCGCCGGGGGCGAGGGCTTTTCCCAGTCGCCCGAGCTGCTCGACCTCCTGAAGTTGCTGCGGGCGCTGCTCGACCCGGGCGACCCGGTCAGGCTGGTGGCCGTGCTGAGGGGCGGCCTGTTCGGGATCAGCGACAGCCAGCTCTACCGGTTCAAGCAGGCCGGCGGCCACTTTCACATCTATTCCCCGATACCGGACCAGCTAGAGGCGGGCGACCGGGAGATCTTCGATTGGGCCTTCGGAGAGTTGCAACGCTTCCAGCAATGGACCCAGGACCTCCCGGTCAGCGCCGCCCTGGCAGCCATCGTGACCGAACTGGGCAGCCTGCCCGCCGCCCTCACCGGGGAGCCGGGCCGCAGCCGGGCCGGCCGCCTGGTGCAGTGCCTGGAGCTGCTGGCCGCGGCCGAGCGGCAGGGAACAACCTCATTGGCGGGACTGACCGGCTACTTGGCCGATCTGATGGGAGGGCGCGGCATAGAGGAAGAGATCGATATCGTCTCCGGGGAGCATGACTGCGTGCGCATCATGAACCTGCACAAGGCCAAGGGGCTGGAGGCCCCGGTGGTCTTTCTGGCCAACCCGGCCAAAAACGTCTCCCATACCCCGGCGGCGCATATCTGCCGCACCGCCGGCGCGCCCCGCGGCTACTTCGTGATCGAGAGGCAAAAGGGGTATGCCGGCGAGACGATCGGCCAGCCATCCGGCTGGGAGGCC
>JAHFCR010000067.1:949-17990 GCA_023249405.1 Peptococcaceae bacterium
CAGTACCTGGACGCCGAGGAGAACCGCTTCCTCTACGTGGCCGCCACCAGGGCGCGGGACCTGCTGATCATCAGTGCCTACGAGGGCAAGCCGGAGATCAGTCCCTGGCACCCGTTCGATCCCTATCTGGCAGACGTGCCGGAGCTGGAGGCGTGCGAGGGCGGCGAAGAAGCTGCCTGCACCGCTGAAGGGGTCGAACTGGGCAGCAGCGATTTTGAACAGGCCAGGGCGGAGATTCAGGCCGCCTGGAGCGCCGTCAATCTCGCCAGCTACAGCCGCGCCTCCGTCACCGAGCTCGTGAAGGAGAAGGAATCCGCCCCCTCCAGAGAGGCCACCGGGCGCGGCCAGTCCTGGGGCAAGGTGATCCACCGGCTGCTCGGCGCCTGCGCCAGAGGCCTGGCGGCGAGCCTGGAGACACTGGCGGTAAAGATCCTGGAGGAGGAGGGGCGTCGCCCCGAAGAGGTGGCCACGGCAGTCCAGGAGATCACTAGAGTCCTGGATTCCCCTCTCTGGGAGAGGGCGCTGAACAGCGGCCAGTATTACTCGGAAGTGCCTTTCTCTACAGACACCAGAAGCGAGCAGCCGGCAGACAGAACTGAAGATACGGTCCTCTCCGGCACCATCGATCTGGTTTTCAAAGAGGAAGACGGCTGGGTGATCGTCGATTACAAGACGGACACTGTGAGCGGCGAGAATCAGTTAGCCGAACTCGTAAGCTACTACACGCCGCAACTGGAGATGTACCACAGGGCCTGGGAGAGCGTGGTGGGTGAGCCGGTGCGTGAAGTGGGGCTGTATTTCACGTCGATAAACAGATTTGTTCCAATCTCAAATTCTGACAGGGAACACTCTGAGAAAGCTTGAAAAGTGCCCATAACGGTCCTTCGCCTAAAACTAAGCAGCGCATTCATCATTATGGCTGAGATTATTTGTTATGGTCAGTGAATATAGTCCAGAAAAATAAAAAATAGCAATATCGTGAGATACAGACATTTTTCAATATAGGAGGCTACGGTATTTGGAAATATGCAATTATTGTGGTTGTTCGTATCCAACTGAAAAAATGAGACATCATATTCTTGTTCTTGACGGAGCTACACTTTTGTACGACCTCAATTAAGAGGTTTGCAAAATGGAGAAGAAAGAGAGCGCAATGTGCTTGGAGAGAGTCTCATTGCATCATTCGAGAAGTCATTAAATTCTCTGTATAAATATAGCAACTGAATAGTTCCAACTGTTCTATCTGCAGTTACAAGCTACGATTCCCAGTCATTCAATTCCTGGCTATCTGGCTCTGTTCCTGAAAAACAGTGGAATTCAGGTGTTTCCACGCAACAGCAATATGCTTGTGCTGGATCAATTTCCGTTTTCGCTCATTCCATTCTCCAACGAGTTCGATAACGTCAGTCAAGTTATTGCGTTTATCCGGATGGCGCTTCATTACCCAATGAACAGTTGAGAGTAGTTCCATCCCATACGGTGTCTCAAAACCATAGATGATTGTCGATACTTTATCAAGCCGCCGTAAAGACTCACCATCGGTTGCCAGAAATTGGCCTGCTTCCTCCGATGCCCCAGGGATAAGATATATTTCTTGACTTTTATTACGGCTGCCGGTCCCTGCTCCCCGGATATAGTGACCCTCAAGCACCTGAAGCACGAAGTTCAAGTTATCAGCATACGGTCCGTATTCTGCCTTTACGAAATTTAATCTTAGAGACTCACCCATTTCCTGAAGAAAATAAGCAAGTTTTTGCACTTCCAAAAGAGTGAGGCGGTAATCAAGCTGCCGGTATCTGGCCATTAATGATATCAGCAGCGCTCGTGCTTTAGTCAAAGGTGGTCGTTCCGTGGCCACCCTTATTTTTTCAGGTGCAGGATTGCCGGTTGGTTTATAAATAAAGACATGGAGATCCGGCAAATCGGCAAAGGCCTTTTCGATCCTGGGGCGCACTTCATTCCAGTTTAATCCGCCATACCCACAGCCCAAAGGTGGAATGGCGATGGATTTAATACCTAATCGCTCAACCTCGCTCTTCAACGCCTGCAACCCCGACTCGATATCCTCTATTTTGGACTTGCCTTTCCAATGTTGCTTCGTGGGAAAATTGATGATGTATTTCGGATTGGCCGAATCTCCGACGTGAAAAGTGAACATGCTGCCGGGCTTCACCAAACCCTTGTTGCATGCTTTTTTATATTCATTATAGTTTGCCGGATAAGCTTCCTTGAATTGCAAAGCAACTCCCTTGCCCATGACTCCCACGCAGTTGACAGTGTTCACCAGCGCTTCTGCATTTTCGGTCAGCAGGTTGCCCGATTTGAGGTTGATCATGAGCCTTCCCCTCCTTGCCTTAATAATACCAGTTCCGTCGCACCCTGACAGGAATATCAAGCCCTGCCCGGGATAAAATTATTCTTGCCTGTTCAGCGATTTCCCTATTCAAAACTCCAATTCCCATCAAGAGTGATTGGGGCACACGCTGATAAACCAAAAACTCAGCCTGTCGCCGCCGCCTGCGATCAAAATCAGTAACCTCAGACCAGTAGTTGGACCGCATTACATCCCAATCTATGTTCTCCAAATCAGAAATTCTATTATAGAAGTTCGTGATTGCCACTATGGCGTGTCCATCTGTAAAGACAAAAGAAATATTGGCATTGGCTATGAGTTGAACGGTTGAGACCAGGTGCAGAACCGTCGCTTGCCCTCTTTGGTAGCCAGGAACATTGCCACGGCTTATGGTGTAAAGCATCGGCGATCTCGGAGCGAAATAAAACGGGACGTATTCATGCAGGCAGCCATAAGGCGCTATAGGCACTTCGGTGGCAGCGCGCCGGTCTTGAAGGCCGGCATAGGCAATATTAACGTATTCTATGCCCTCGTCTTGAATACGGGAGTTGGCAAACAGGCCGTGGCAAGCGATAGATGCGAGGTTGCCCAGTTCAGTGATATGAAATATGAACGTCGGTTCCGAAACCGTACTTTGTTCATTCATAATGGAAATATTTCTCCAGCGCTGCTAAAAAACCCTGCAAAATAAAAAGAAACGCCGGACGCGGAGGTAACAGGGCGCAAAAAAGTGTGCTCGGGAAACCGGCAGCGGCCTCACGGCAGTGGGTTTTCTCGTCGACTTGTGGGGATTTGGGCTGAAAGACACCTTTATCCACACCGGTTTGTCCCCGGTCTCACTTGACCGGTTGCTGGCAAAGACGGCGGATGAGAGCGATTGGATAGAGTGTCCGGTAGCGTTGGCTCAAGAATTGGTATATGGTGGTATTGCCTGGGAGCGCAAGCACGATTTCAGAACGCCCCTGGAAGCTGCGCGTTGCCTGGAAATCCTTCCTGCTCCGCCGGGCGATCCCGATATCTCCCGTTTCGGCACCAAAGACGGTAGTCCGATGCTTGTCGGAGATGAGGTGCTGTTCTTCGGTTAGGACTCATTCAAACTTGATGTTGTCCAGGTAGACGATAGCGCCGCCAGGATTGTCTTCCCTGTCAGCGACAAAGGCAAAACCACCGATCAAGTTGCCGAAGTCTTCCCCTTTCAAGCTTATCGTGTATTGCTTCCAATCGCTGGTAAGATTGAGCTTGCCGGTGGAAACAGGCGGGTTTATCGAATCCGGATAGCTCCCGGCGCCAATCCCGCCGACTTTAAATTCGGCCTCCTCTCCGCCTGTTTCCCCCCTTGCCCAGAAGGTGAGCTTGGATGCCCCGCCAAGTATATAGCCCGGGCGCTCTCCCCAGTTGTTGATCGGGTATTGCCAGTACACTCCGGCCCAGCCCTTCGGCCCTGGAGCGTAGTCAATTTTGACGCAACTGTCCCCGCTTTGTGGATTCGTTTTCCAGTTCCTGTCTATGGGATCAGGGGTGATGTTCTCGAAGTCTCCCATGTAGCCGGTCGGTTGAAAGGCGTTGTCCGCAGAGCCGTCGCCGTAAACGATCAGCGGGGCCTGGGCCGTGACCGGAGTTGCCTGGGAGGGGGCCCGGTTGAAGCCGGACGGCAGGAGGCCGGCGTATCCTGTCTTCACAGACCCGTCGTCGTTATATACGCCCCAGTGGGCTCCGGCGGCGCCCTCCCCGCCTTTCCACCCCTCGTCAAAAACATCGAAGTAGAAATAGGGAATGCTGTTTTTGGCGGCTATCCCGGTGAACCCCCGATAGAATTGCAACTGGTTTTCCGGCGTGGGCACGGCGGCGCCGCGCCTCTGCCCCTGGCTGGGGAAACCGGTCTCGCCGATGATGACTTCTGTATTTGGAAAGACCGATTTGATATGGCTATATATCTGTAAAACTTTCTCCGGCGCCTCTGACGACGAAGTGTTTTCCCAGAAAGGGTGGATGTGGATCATCATGAAATCGAGGTTCTCCACGATCTCCTTATGATTCTCAAAACTTCCGTAGGCATCCGCGGTTCCCACCGGCAGCCCCGTGGCATCCTTGATCTCTCTGATATATTGAGTCAATTCCGGTGTGGTGAGATCTTTCCTCAGCATGACCTCGTTTCCCACGATGAATCCCCTGATGTTTTTAAGGCCGCTGCCGGCTTGCCTGATCGCTCGGGCGATCTCCTTGTCGTTTTCAGACCGGTCTCTGCCTAGTGATACCCCGGCATAACAGTCCAGGCCGGCAGCCTGTGCCAGTTCAGGTATATAGAACTGGGAGTCCGCATTGCCATAGGTTCTGATCGTTTTAGTAAATTTAGCAATGAGGGCGAGATCTTCCTGGATCTCGGATCTGGTGGGATAGGCGCCCTTTTCAGGGCTTTGACCGCTGCGGAAGGGGCTATAACAGAAACCGTTAAGCGTGCTGCCCGTTGCCATCCCGTTGCTTATCTCAACGGTCCTCGCCTGGGGCAGCCAGCGAAAGGAGGCGCCCAGCAATTCGCCTATAAAACGCAAGGGCACGAAGGTCCGGCCGTCTCTTATCGTCGCCGCCGCATCCAGGGGTTTTTCCACGCCATTTATAAAAGCCCGGTTCTCGCCTATTTTCAAGGTGATAGTACCCGGGCCCTTGATACTGACCGTCTGAGCCAGGCCGTTGGCTTCCCACTCGACCGGGGCGCCGAGCCTCTCGGCTATGAATCTAACGGGAACGAGCACCCTGCCGTTTTCCATGAAAGGCGGGGCATCCGGAAATACGACATCCTGGCCGTTTACGGCAATACGTATCTGATCCGCTGCCAGCGCCCTGTCGGGACCAGCCGGCACGCCCGACCAGAGCATCAGAATCATGATCAATAGTGCGGCAGTTTTCTTCATGATGAACTCCTTCAAGGGGTTTTTCAAGACAACATCATGCAGACTGAATATAAAAATACTCGATCAGCCATTTGTTTCTGGCTTTATTATAGTGCGCCTTCATTAATTCCTTGCCGGTTTTATACTCGTAATGAACTTGCTTATCGATCTCGTATTTAATAAAAATATCGTAGGTTATGATCGCCTCAACCGGCTTTTTGCCCGCATATTTGGTATAAAATACTTTATAATTGAACTTTTCATTTTGATTAATAACTACGGGCGTTTCCTGGTATTCTCTTTCTATATTCGCCTTGCCATTATATTCATGTATCTGGCTGTTGATATTTTCGATACGGGACGCTTCTTCTTCGTATACATCGCCAATATTGATATTAACCGGTTTATTTGCGAGCCTTGCCTCCGCCTCTATCATGTCGACAATGCCTTTTTCCACTATAATAGTCTGAGCAGGCAGCTGGGGGGCTTTTAAATATTGCACAGCATCAGCTAATATATAACAAATGATAAATGACATAACAATTAAGATGATATCTCTGCCCCATTTTAAAAGTTCCAGTTTATTTTTAAGAAGGTTAAACATTTCCACCTCCAAAACCTGTTTATGCTTTAATCGATACTATTCTGTCTTTCAATAAAACATCCTTTGTCGAAGCGTGCCGTATTATGAAAACATTTAGGAGAAACGTTGGATTCTAGCAGTAGGTCTTCAATATCTGCTCCTGCGTTTTGATCTACTTCGGGCTTGGCGCCGATGCCGCTGCACAGTTCGGCCTTGGTGAGCACGATCACCGGAGTTGCTCCGCTGTCCCAGGCGATCGATAGATACCGCTCGGTGCGGCGCAGGTTGAAATCATTGTTGAGCGTCATGCAGATGAATACCGTATCGATATTGGCAGCAATGATCGATCTGGCGTTCATAGCTCACTGTCATCGAAAAGACGCCGGCTGGGGGTGCCACGCTGGATGATTTAAAGCAGGAATAGCGGCAAAGTGATCGCCCTCGCCTGTTTTTGCCAGGAGAGCAGCCACTGCCACCGTTCCCCGGTTGGGCAGTTCCTCATGGATCAAGGAGTTTGTGTCGAAGAGTTTGAAACCCAGGCAAAAACGCTCCGGGTGAGTAATTTAAGAGTAGTGGTCTTGCCGGATCCGTTGGGGCCCAGCAGTCCGTAGATGGACCCCCGAGGAATGTGCAGCTCAACCCTTTCCACGGCAAGTTGCCTGCCGTATCTCTTGCTAAGTTGCCGGGTTTCAATCGCAAAGTCTTCTTGCTGCTCTTTCATTAATATCAACCGCTTAACATTATTTAGTGGATTACGTTAATTCCAATTACTATTTCACAAACCTCTTCTTTTAGTTTGAACATCTAATATCCCCATGTCCGTAACTATATTAAGACAGCGAGATATCAGAAACAACTTGAATATGAATTTTTATAAACAGCTCTTTTTTGCATCATAACTCCATAATGAGGAGTATTTATCAAAGAATTATAAATATTTAAACTCGTGACCGTGCCTGTCCACAAAAGTAGAGTGCGTTTTCCTTCACCACATCTAAAATTCAATATAAGAGATAATTCTTCCGCATCCATGGTGCCCATGTGTTTGCTATATCACTCTGGTATTGCAAGTAAAATTAACCTGTGTTATCATTATTTACAACATGAGTTTAAGGTGGAGAGAATATGAGCTTGGCAGAGAGAATCAAACAAAAAAGAGAGGCGCTGCGAATATCGAAATCAGAATTGGCCTCCAGGGTTGGCGTGTCTTCTGCTGCCATCAGCCAGTATGAGAGCGGGCAGAGGAACCCGTCGCATTCAGTATTGCTGAAGTTGGCCAATGCCTTGAATGTTGCGGTCGATCAACTGTCGGATCGTGCTCATGGTATCGATAATATTGAGGATAGCAGGTTGCAGGTGATTGCCAAAAGCTGGCCGTTAATGCCCGAGCAAAAACGCAGGCAGCTGTTTGATCAGTTCCAGGCCATGTTGAATCCGTCCATCAGCGGGTTGACAGGAGCGGAGACCATATATAGTTCACCGGCCCAGTATGCCAGAAATATAATGGAAGCAAATGATTATAGAGATTTGCCTGTTGATGTGGAGAAGCTTTGTGTTAGGTTGAGTGTTTCTATCGTTAGCAAGTGCGCCATACAGGAACATGAGGCGATGCTGGTCAGAACCGAGGGTGGGGCCACGCTGTTCGTATCGGAACAGGCCAAGTATCAAACCAGAAGGCGCTTTACTATCGCACATGCCCTGGGTCATCTGATCATTCCGTGGCATCTGCAAATTGTCTATCAATGCCGCAGCGGCAACGGTTCTTTCATAGAAGAAAATCCACAGGAGATCGAGGCGAACGAGTTTGCCGCAGAACTTCTGATGCCCGAGCCTCACGTTCGGAATGACGTGCCGGGTTTGACAAACCTGGATCTGTCTGCCCTGCTGGAACTGGCCCATTCCAAATATGAGGTCTCCTTTTCTGCCCTGTTGCACCGTGTCGTACTGTTATACGGCAGAGCTGCAATAGTTACAGCCGAGAAAGGTGCCATCAAGTATGATGTTTCTCCATCATTCCCCCGCGCGATTACCAACTGTCTGTTGGAATCGAGCTTGGCCTATAGATTTTGCAGCGGTCAACATGAAGAAATTGTAGAGGATCTAAGAACGCATACCAAATGTTTATCTGGAAGGGTGCCAGCCTCGGCATGGATCAAGGATGTATCTGAGGATGAGCGGCTGCTGGAGAAAACCATCTACATGACGGAATTTGACAGGACGATCTCACTGCTCATACAACAGCCATAGTTATTTGAAATAGTATTGATTTTCTGCCTTTGTTTAATTGTTTGTCATAACGATCAATTTGAGTAACGTCTTCAGCAAGAATTAATAAATACTTCTGCAGGTTTTTGCCGGTGATATATGGAATTAGACCTCTGATTGTATTAGTATTTCTGCAAAGCAGGTGATTGGCATGCCTGTGCTGAGCTATCAGACAATCAAGCGGCGCTGTAGCCAACCGTCTTTTTCTGAACTGCGTTTAATTGAAGATTTTCAAATTGACAATCTCAAAGGCGCCAGCTATGATCTGACGCTCGGCGATGAATATTGCGTATATAATAAGGATTTAATTGAAAAGGTCTTTCCTACCAAATTTACTCCATCCAAATTGTGGGAGGGAGAAGGAGTCATCATCCCACCGGGCGAGATCTGCTACCTGATTACTGCTGAAGCAGTGAACATGCCCAGAGACTTGAGCGCCAGTATCTCGTTGAGCTTCGGGCTAATTGGCAGAGGATTGATGCTAGCCAAGCAACCCCCGATCGACCCCGGTTATAGAGGCAAGATCGCCTGTATGCTCCACAATCTCTCGAACGAGGAGATCGGCCTCAAAAGAGGCGATCATATTCTGACCATAGAGTTCTTTGGGCTCGATCAGGCTACGATCAAGGATTATGATGGACAATATAACAACTTATCCAGCCTAACCTGGATTATCAAGAAGCCGATCACCAGCGGGATTCACCAACTCAGCGAAAAAAGTGACAGCCTGATTCGCCGGATCGAGGCATCGATTCCTACGATAATAATGGCGGTCTCGATTATAGCCGCAATTTTGGTCGGTATTTTTGGATATAACACGGTTTTTCGCGATCGGACTGTAGATACTAAAGATATTGTTAATAGCAGCAATAGTACTGCCAGCATGTATCGGCAAGGTGACGAGGTGTTTGTTGTGTTACAAGACCAGGACATGATCGTGGTTAACCTGAAGACCAACGAGGCGCATCTTGTCCGCAAGCAGGATTGAAACATGACCGCTGTCAGCTGAGGGGTGAAGCGGATGTCAGAATGCCACTATGATGTTGTGATTATCGGTGCCGGGCCGGCGGGACTTTTCGCGGCTAACGAGCTAAAAAGAGCGAGCCGGGATTTGAAAATTCTGATCATCGAGCAGGGCAAGCCGCCGGAATCCCGTCAGTGCGCCGCTCTTACCGGAAACTGCATCAAATGCAATCCTTGCCAACTGGTGCACGGGGGCGCCGGCGCCGGTCTGTTTTCAGATGGGAAACTGGTGCTGGATCTCAACTTTGGCGGTCATCTCTCGTTGCCGGAAAAAGACCAGTTGTTTCTGGTGAATTATATTAAAAATACTTTGCAAAAATATGACGGCAATGCGCAGGCCTCCGTTCCTTCCGGGCAGGAAGCATGGAGGGCGAGATTTTCCCGTTATGATCTGGAATTGAAAACCTATCGGATATTGCACCTGGGTTCGGCCAATCTGCAAGGCATCATGCGCCGCTTTATAGCAGACCTTATGCACAGGGGTGTGGACTTTTGGTTCAATGCCGAGGCGCTCTCGGTTGAAGCCAATAATAGCATCAAGAAAATCAGCGTATTGAAAGACAATCGTATTACGTCGGTTGATTGCTCTAACCTGGTGATTGCTGCAGGCAAGGCTGGTTCTGGCTGGGTCAGGCAGGCGCTGGGCCGCTTGGGCGTCCAATTCTCCAGGAATCGCGTCTTTATCGGTGTGCGCATCGAGACCGGGCATCGGGTACTCAGGGAGATGCTGGATTTTAGCTTCGATCCCAAGATATTTCACTATTTTGCCGATGGCGCCAAGATAAAAACTCATTGTTTCTGCCGGCAGGGCCAGGTGATCATGACCCGTTATGGGGATTCGACAGTTGTGGGGGGGCATACCCGGTATACCGAGAAGAACCGGTTGGAACAATTGCCGGAAGTGGCACAGGAAGATCGATCCAATTCCAATTTTGCCGTCTTACTTGGAGATACCCCGGATCATCCTTTCAGCCAGGCTGATATCAAGTATTATCTGGATGCTGTCAGGATGTTGGCCGGAGGCCGGTTGTTGGTGCAGCGCCTGGCCGATTTTCGCAATAATGTGGCTACAACCCCTCAACATTTGGCGTCTAATCTGATCCATGCAAGCAATACGGCCAATGTTGTGCCGGGCAATATCGCCGCTCTGAATTTACCGTTAGATTTCAATTATAAGTTTGCTGAATTCATGAACAGCTTGAATCAGGTAGTGCCTGGCATAGGATCTGACGAGACGCTCCTTTACGCGCCTGCTGTCGAGTGGTGGATGGATAAAGCTGTCGTCGATCAGCATATGGAGACCATAGTACCGGGTCTGTATGCGATAGGGGATGGCGCCGGGCTGAGCCAGGGTATCGTGCATGCTGGAGCTACCGGCATTCTGGCGGCCAGCGGGATCGTTCAGAAAAAACTGATTGAGTCAAGAAAGGCTGAAAAGAGACTTGAACAGGTTACAGCCTGATTTCTATCAGCGGGATACACTGCTGGTGGCACGCGAACTGTTGGGAAAGCTTTTGGTGCACGAGTCATCCGAAGGTGTTACGGCCGGCCGGATTGTGGAGGTGGAGGCCTACATCGGGCCCGCTGACCGTGCATCCCATGCGTATAAGGATTTGAGAAGCAGCCGCACGGAGATCCAATATGGCCCCGGGGGTTTTTCTTATGTCTATCAGATCTATGGGATGTACTATTGCTTCAACATTGTCACCCAGATTGCGGGCAGGCCGGAGGTTGTGCTGGTCAGGGCGCTGGAGCCGGTGGACGGTCTGGGACTGATGGCCAGTCGGCGGAAGATCGATGATTCCAAACCGTATCGCTTATCTAAATTGGCAACCGGCCCGGGCCGGTTATGCCAGGCTATGGCTATCACCCGGAAGCACTATGGAAACGATTTGTGCGCTGGTTGCCTGTATCTGCTTGACGATGGCATGAAGATTGATATCCATGCCATACTTACAACTCCCAGGATTAATATCGACTATGCCGGCGAGGCAAGAGACTATCCATGGAGATTTATTATAGCGAACAACACTTTTGTATCTAAAGCAGCAGGCGCAAAGAGAAGATCGGCAGAAGGATGATGATAGGCAATGCATAGAATATGGGCAAGGCGCTGGCGAACGAGAGATGATCATGCCCAGGGCTGGATATTCAATAGCAAAGATTATTATATGGAGCTGGCTCTATGATTTTATTGGATGAAGCCATCAGCGGCGAGATCATCAACAACAATGCCGAGAGGGAGGAGCGGATGCTCTCCCAATACGCCTGCAGGAGCAGCCAGGCGATCAGGAGATTTCCCGAGGAGTTGGAGGACCGGAGCAATATCAGGCCCGCCTTTTTTCATGACGGCGACCGGATCATGCACTCCCACGCCTATGCGAGATATATCGATAAGACCCAGGTCTTCTCGCTCTTCGAGAATGACCATATCACGCACCGGGTGCTGCACGTGCAGTTCGTGTCGAAGATCGCCCGGACGATCGGCCGGTTTTTAAGGCTGAACGAGGACCTGATCGAGGCCATATCCTTGGGGCATGACCTGGGGCACGTGCCCTACGGGCACGATGGGGAGTCGTTTCTCAACGGCATCAGCGAGGCCAGCGGCCAGGGGTATTTCACCCACAATGCCCAGAGCGCCAGGTGCATGATGGAACTGGAGCAGCAGGGCGGGGGCTTGAATCTTACGGTGCAGGTCCTGGACGGCATCCTGTGCCATAACGGCGAGGCGCTGGCCGACGTCTACCGTCCCGATTATCATAAGTCCTGCGTGCAGTTGCTGGATGAATACGCCAGGTGTTGGAGCGTCAGGGATTTTAGCAGGCGGCTGGCGCCGATGACCCTGGAGGGATGCGTGGTGCGCATCTCGGACATCGTCGCCTATATCGGGAGGGACATCGAGGACGCCATCACCGTGAAGCTGATGGCCAGGGAGCAGCTGCCGGCTGCAATAACGGATGTGCTGGGCAACACCAACCGGGATATCATCAACAACCTGATCCTGGACCTGACCAACCACAGCTACGGAAAGGAATACCTGCATTTTTCCGGTCCGGTGCGCGACGCCCTGGCCAAGCTGCGCGCCTTCAACTACGAATATATCTACCACAACCCCAGGAAGTTGACGCAGAACGCCAAGATCGCCAACATGTTCCGGCAGCTCTTCGATCGCTACCTGCAAGACCTGCAGTCCGGCAGCCGGGACTCCTCGATCTATCGCTGGCTCATCGGGTCGATGGGCGCCGAATACCTGAGGCGCAATACGCCGGAGCGGATCGTCCTTGATTATATTGCCGGCATGACCGACGATTTCTTCAACAATGAGTTTAAGGATATGTTTCTGCCGAAGAGCTTTGGCATGAGCATCGAAGATTGACCCACGGGACCGGGCCCCCGGTCCGCCATTTACGGCTGAAGACGCCGAGAGGCTGCATCAGCATGATCTGCGGTGCAGCCTCTCGGTGATCATCTCACTTTTTCTTGCGGTGGTATTTCAGCACCTGCTTCTGCCCGTCAAGCGAGCCCATCATATCGATTGTCTTCTGCTTCTGTACCTGGGTCGCGGTCATCGAGGCTTTGCGCTCTTCGAAGAGCGCCTCCCGTTGCAGCTTCTGGTAGTTTTCCAACCTCTTGGCGGATATTCTTCCATCCTCGACCGAGGCTCTGACGGCGCATCCAGGCTCGGACTGGTGCCGGCAATCCCGGAAACGGCACTGCTCGGCCAGCGCTTCGATATCGGCAAACGATTGCGCCAGATCGGCGCCGGCGATCTGCAGCTCTCTCAGCCCCGGCGTATCGATCACCACGCCCCTGTCCGGCAGGATCAGCAATTGCCTGAAAGTGGTGGTATGCCGGCCCCTGTCGTCATCCCTGGTCTCACTGGTGGCTAGCACCTCTGCACCCATGAGTCTGTTGATCAGGGTGGATTTGCCCACGCCGGACGAGCCGATAAAGGCTACAGTTTTCCCTCTGCGTACATACTTGAGGATGCTGCCGTAGCCGTCTTCGCTCAGGCTCGAGGTCACCACCACGTCCACACCCATGGCGATTGACTCCAGTTCTCTGAGCTTGACGTCCAGGTCGTGGCGCAGATCGGCCTTGGTGAGCACGATCACCGGAATCGCCCCGCTGTCCCAGGCGATTGCCAGGTAGCGCTCGGCCCGGCGCAGGTTGAAATCGTTGTTGAGCGACATGCAGATGAATACGGTGTCGATATTGGCGGCGATAATCTGGCGTTCGCCTCCGGTGCCGGCCGCTTTCCGCGCAAAGCAACTCTTCCTGGTGATGATCTGGTGGATAATCGCGGTGCCTCCGCGGTCTTCCGTCCGGTCCACCAGCACCCAGTCGCCTACGGCGGGATAATCTGCCGCCATGTCTGCGGCGTGGCTCAACTTTCCGGAGACTACGGCCTGTATCTCTCCGCTGGCCGTGATCACCCGGTACAGATCTCTGTGCTGCACCGATACCCGCGCCAGGTGGAGATGGCTGCCGTACCTGGCGGCCTCCTGCAGGTGTTGGCTGGAGAGCCCCAGGTCGTGAAGATCTATGTTGTTCATCGTTGTCCTCCCGCATGTTGATGGCGTGGTCAGGGGAGGGCGGAGTCAATCTAGTCTGCACGCACCTCCCCCGTTGCCGTTATCTTCAGGTTGTCTGTTTTGAACATGAATATCAGTCTCCTTTCCGCGGTGTTTGATCGCATTATACCATTGGACGCCATCAGGGATGAATCTGGCCCTGCTGTCGGCGCAGCAGCGCGGTATCACGGGCGCGATCGTTTCGAGCAGTCCTTCGATTTTCCTTCATATCTGTTTAAAGTGAGCATTCTAAAATTGATGAAGGAAAAAGGCTGAGCCATGTTGAACCTGGTGGAAAAAGAAGACTATAGAAATATTATCCAATGATCAGAACTTGCAAAAGCGCCGCTGAATTGCTGGGGAAATTCTGTATGGCTTCATAAGGCCGGGCTAGTATATGCGTCAGCAGATCATGAGGGAGGAGCGGTTTGTGAACAGCGACAGGGTATCTTTGACCGAGAAGCAGGTGCGCCGGCTGGCTGATGATGAGGGGAGCTACCAGCGCGGGATAGACTATTATGAGAACGGCGCCGTCTGCAATCCCGTTCGCCAGGGGCGGGAATTGCGCGGGGAGTGCCGCGGGTCGAGCCGGCAGTCCTACAGGGTGAGGGTTGTCCTGAATGATCGCGGTGGTGTTGCGGAAGCTGTGTGCACCTGCCCGCGGGGCGGATTCTGCAAGCACCTGGTCGCTCTGCTGCTGCAGTACGTGCATGAGCCCGATGCTTTTGAGGTGGTCTCGTCGCTGGACACTGTCCTGGCCCGGCTCGGCAAGGAGGAACTGATCGCCCTGATCGGCGATCTGGTGCAGCGGGAGCCGGCCCTGGCATCAGTGGTGGAACTGGCGGCGGGCGCAGCCCGGGGACAGTCGCTGGATGTGGCGGCCTTGCGACGCGAGGTGATCCGGACCCTGAACCAGGAGGAGCCCTCTGATATCGAAACAGACCTGCGCCATATTCTGCACACTGCCGAACGCCTGGCCGGGCAGGATGATTGGCTGGGAGCGGGGGCGGTTTACGATGCGGTGCTGGACGGACTGACGGACAGCTATGAAGATGAACTGCAGGGGATGGATGAGGACGGCGAGATTGCCTGCATCGCCCGGGATTGCGCGGAGGGGCTGGGCAAATGCCTGGCATCCGGCGCCGTCGGCCCGGAGACGCGGCAGGACTGGCTGATGGCGCCGGCTGGACAAGCTATCTTGCCGCCCTGAAAAGCAGCTGTGCCCGCCTGCCCGCCTTGCAGGAGGAATTGCGAAAGGCCGGCTTGTGAGTTGGGCCATGAACCATACGCCACTTCCGAGAGAAGAAGAAAAATCCGATTGTCTGGGAGAAATGTTAGGCATACTGTTCATAGAGGCGAAAATTACTGAACGGTATGACATCGGAATTGATGCCAGGCTGCGTGAACATATTTTAAACACGGCCGTTTTGCAAGGTTTTTATAACTGCCGATAAAATCTGCTGGAAGTCGTTTACTTGAAGTAGGCCAATTTTCTAATTACAGACTGGGCGTCAATCGTAAAGATGCGATGAATTCTTGCTACTGTTGGTTTAGGCAAGCCTGCTTCTTTCCGCATTGAAACCGTCACTTCATTGTAGTAATGTGGAGAAGATGTTAGCATTACACAAATGAACTCATCCCATTTTTCAGCAACAGCCAGCACAAGCGCAGGGCGCCTTTTGTTTCTGCTCAAATCGCTAAAAGGAAACGGAACAAGTATAATATCTCCCGGATTATAGCTGGTCATAGACCTCGTCCTCGGGGTTATCCCAATCGGAAAAAGGTTGCTCGGCTAATTTAAGCCACCCAACAAGATCCCGATCGTTTGTTATTTTATTTACCAGTTCTTTTAATTCAGCAGGACTGAGCATCCGGACATCCTTCAGGATCTGTTCGACTTTGGAGGACAAAATCATCACCTCAAATATATTGTAACATGCATCCATCTTTTTAACGCTTCTCATCCTCGGCGGTTGAGCGCGGGGTTTCGGCATCAAAAACGCCGCCATTGTTTCGACCGTGACGGTAGGGGATGGGACCATTTCCAAGATTGACCGGGTTGGAATGCGAACGCTAGTCTGAAACTGATCAAGTGGGTCAGATCGGGATTGACGATTGCTGTCATGTTATCAGTTGAATGGGAAAACACTATATTCTGATTGACCTGGTCAGCACGGATGCGGGAGGCAGCCATAACGGCAACATTAGACGAGGCCACCATCTTGAAATTGAAAGCCAATTTATTTGAAGCGGCACATCCGGCGATCGATGCCTATGGATGGCATAGCTTTCCCTGGCACGGCAATCCGGGCGGCGGCATTGACACATACAAGATTCGTTCCTCGCAGGCCCTGGCGATAGATCTTTTCGGTACGATCAAGATGTCAAATGACCGTGACCGCATTATGGATCAGTTGGCTCTTAAAGTGGGGTTGCCGACCGGCGGCCCCTGGTCGATCGAATTGGAATGGATCGATGAAGAAAATTATCTAGGGGAACTGGAACTGCACCGGACACACGTAGATGCTTTGGCCCGCAGCCCGCAGGCGCTCATTTTCTTTGACTGCAAATTCACCGAAAATGACGGCGGCATCTGTTCTCAGGCGCATCCTATCAGAGTGGGGCCCAAAAAAGGTGTGGTGCAATGCGATGGCAATTATGCTTTGCAGCAGGATGAACCCGATGGCAGAGCGGAGCGCTGCGCCCTGACCGGAAAGGGCATTCTATATTGGGATGCCATACCGCATGTTTTCGATTATAGCAAAGACGGGAATTATCGCCCCTGCCCGTTTGCGGGCCCGGAATATCAGTGGATGCGCCAACTGACGGTCTGCTGGAAGTATGCGCAGATGAACAACCTGCAACCGGCCCTGCTGCTGATCTATGCTGAGGGAGAGGGCCTGGCCATGGCCAAAAAAACCAGGCCGGCGCAGTGGGACGCTCTTGTCGGCAGGGTGAGACTGAACAGGACAAGCATCGTTTTCGAGAGGTATTCTTTTCAAGAGATACTTACTCTGGCACGGGACGCAGCGGTTGCTGAAAGAGACACTTTTAGAGAACTGTTTAGATGGGTACAGCATAAAATTACGACTGTTTGCGGCTACCGAGACACCAATAAAAGAATGAGAAAATCTCGGGTATAGAGCCATGCCGGGGCAAAGTGATCCTTAGCGGCGGTTAGCTATCGGATAAATTTAATTTAATTTTGGGGAGGTAATTGGATGTCAGCCAGCAGTGAATTGAGCGCGAGCGAGATACGGGAATTGGCAAAAAAGTATAACCTTCATTCCTGGAGCGCGCAGGGAAAATTGAACCCGGACGTTGTTGCCAGGGCCGAGGGGATCTATTATTGGGA
>JAHFCR010000013.1 GCA_023249405.1 Peptococcaceae bacterium
AGGCGCAGTGGGGCGGTCATAGCCGGCCAGACCGGCAACCTGGTACCTGCAGACAAGAGGATCTACGCCCTCAGGGACGTCACCGGCACCGTGGAGTGCCTGCCCCTGATCGCCGCCAGCGTCATGTCCAAGAAGATCGCCGGAGGGGCTGACCGGATCGTGCTGGATGTCAAGGTGGGTCCAGGGGGCTTCATGGCCACCCTGGCCGGCGCCAGGTCCCTGGCGGAGTTGATGGTGGCCCTGGGACGCCAATTTGGCCGCCGCACCGTGTGTGTGCTCAGCAGTATGCAGCAGCCCTTGGGCCTGGCTATCGGCAACGCCCTGGAAGTGCGGGAGGCGCTGGCCACACTGTCCGGACAGGGTCCTGCCGACCTCGTCGAACTGTGCCTGCAGTTGGGCGCTCAGATGCTCGTGGCCGCCGGAGCGGCAGCGGATGCCCCCTCCGGCTATGAACTGCTGTCCGTAAAACTGCGACAGGGCGCCGGGTTGGCCAAGATGCGGGAGATTATCTCCGGGCAGGGAGGGCTGACAGCGGTGGTTGATCATCCTGAGCTGCTCCCCCGGGCTGCCAGGCAGGTGGCCGTCATATCCTCCAGCGGCGGCTTCGTGCAGGCGATCAGGGCCGACGAACTCGGTTGGGCCTGCATTCTGTTGGGAGCGGGCCGCCTTGAAAAAGATGACCGGGTAGATCCCGCAGTGGGGATTATTCTAACCAGGAAGCTGGGTGACCGGGTGGCGCCGGGAGACACCCTGGCCGTCCTGCACGTCAACCGGGAAGACAATCTGGTGGAAGCAACAGAGCGCCTGGCCGGGTCGTTCCTGATCGGCCCCGACCCTCCGGAGGTCCCTCCCCTGATCTACGAAATTATCTCTTGAGCTAATCGCCCGGCTCTCTCTTTTACCCCTCTCGTTTGTTGGAAAAGGGTTCCTGAGTTATTTGACCGCAAAGCGGCAAATAATACTGGAAGAACGAACGAGGGAGGTTCTCTTTATGCACTATTCTGCCCGCAAGCTAGTGATGCTTGCAGTTGTTCTGTCATTTGCCCTGCAGCTGGCGCCGGCCATAGCCTGGAGCGAGACGCCGGCCCTGGAGACCAACGCTGCCTCCGCCGTGCTCATGGATGCCTACACAGGCAGGATTCTCTACCAGAAGGAGCCCAACAAGCAGGTGGCGCCTGCCAGCGTCACCAAGGTCTTGACGCTGTTGGTGGCCCTGGACTCCCTGCACCAGGGCAAAGTAAATTGGGATGACCGGATTGTCACCAGCGAGGCGGCCTGGGAGATGGGGGGATCGGAGATCTGGCTGGAACCGGGGGAATCGATGACCTTCCGGGAGATGATGATCGCCATCGCCGTCGGTTCGGCCAATGACGCCTGCGTGGCGGTGGCCGAACATATCGCCGGCAGTGAGCAGGCATACGTTGCCCTGATGAACGAGAAGGCCAAGTCTCTGGGCTGCAAGAACACGCATTTCGTCAACGTTCACGGGTTGCCGGCCAAGGATCACTACACCAGCGCCTACGATATGGCTCTGATCTGTCGTGCGGCCCTGAAGTACCCGGAACTGCTGCAGTTGACCTCGATCAGACATTACTACGAACTGCGCGGTGGCAAGGTCAAGCTGGATAACACCAATAAACTGCTCTGGTGGTATGACGGCGCCGACGGGTTCAAGACCGGATGGACCTCCGAGGCCAACTACTGCCTGGCCTCGACCGCCAAGCGCGGCGACCTGCGGCTGATCGGTTGCGTGTTTGGGGTGCCTGAACCCCGCGGGCACTTCCGGGAATGCACCAAGCTCTTGAACTGGGGGTTTGCCAATTATGGCTTCCGGACGCTGGCGCAGGCCGGCCAGGTCATGGGCAAGGTCCGGGTGGGGAGCGGCAAGGTCGATCAGGTGGAGGTGGTCGCCCCCAGAAGCATCGGGGTGCTGATCAAAAAGGGTGAAGAGGGAAAGGCCACCCTGGAACTGAAGCTGCCGAAGATGGTTGTGGCGCCGGTGCGAAAAGGGGCGCCCCTGGGAGAGGTCCGGGTGATCGAGCAGGGCAAGGTGCTGGAAACAGTGGCGTTGCAGGCTAAGGATGAAGTGCCGAGAGGCAGTTTCTGGCGCATGTTTGACAAGGGGTTTCGCTCTCTGTCTAAATAGGGCTGATAACTGGAAATAACCATCTGTTTGGCAACTTGCCTCCGGGAGACCTCCTATTTTACGGGTCTTTCCCGGGGGTATTATAATGCCATTATTTAGCAGGAATTATCATTGCTATGGAGAAATGTTTTATATTAAAACGCGAGGAGGGATTGGTTTGGGATACGAGATCAACAAAGAAGGCGATGCCTTGATAGTCAAGGTCTACGGGGAGTTCGATCTGCATGCGGCAGATTATGCCAGGCGAGATATTGATAAATACATCAGGTCCCAGGGGGCGAAACACATTGTTTTTGACCTGGGAGACCTCACCTTTATCGATAGCTCCGGTCTGGGCGTGATCCTCGGCAGATACCGGCATATTTCCGAAAAAGGCGGCCGGGTAGCCATCTCCGGCGTCCCTCCGACCATTTTAAAGGTCATGGAGATCTCTGGGCTGACTCGTCTGATCCCTTTTTATACAGATTTCGCTTCGGCGCTGCAGTCAGTCAGTTAGGAGGGTGGAGAGACATTGAAGATACGCAACCGGATGAAGCTGGAGTTTATGAGCTGTTCTGAAAATGTCGGCCTGGCCCGGGTAGCAGTGGCGGCCTTCGCCTCCGGGGTGGATTTTAATCTCAGCGACCTGGAAGAGATCAAGGTGGCGGTATCGGAGGCCGTTTCCAATGCCATCATCCATGGCTATGAGGGGGCGGCGACCGGGGTCGTAACCCTGTCGGCCCTACTCTCCGATGGCAGCCTGGAGATTGAGGTTGAGGATGCCGGCCAGGGGATCGCAGACCTGGAGCAGGCCATGCTGCCTGGCAATGGGAGCGATCCGGAACGCCTGGGATTGGGTTTTGTTTTTATGAAGTCTTTCATGGATGATGTCGACGTATGGACTGAGGTTGGCCGGGGAACCCGGGTCAAGCTGATCAAATCTTTCCCCGTTAGCGAGAACAGCGGCAAAACGGCGGAAAACTGAGGGTAACCATGGCTTCCTTACAAGAGATGAGCCTGCCAAGCTTTCCCCTGTTATCAGACAAGGAAACGTTCAAACTACTGGCCAAGGCCCGCAAAGGAGATCAAAAAGCCCGGGAGAAGCTGGTGAACAGCAACTTCCGGCTGGTATTCAATATTGTCAAGCGGTTTGAGGGCCGTGGCTACGAACAGGAAGACCTGTTTCAAATAGGGATTATCGGGCTGATCAAGGCGATCGATAACTTTGACCCGGGCTTCGGTGTCAAGTTTTCCACCTATGCCGTACCCCTGATCATCGGGGAGATCAGGCGTTTTCTTAGGGATGACAATCCGGTGAAAGTGACCCGCGCCCTTAAAGAAAAGGGCATCCTGGTCAAGCGGACGCGGGAAAAGCTGATCGGTATCCTGGGGCGCGAACCGACTGCCGCAGAGATTGCCGAGGAGATGCAATGCACAAAAGATGAAGTGATCACTGCCATGGAGGCGGCCCAGCCGATTATCTCCCTCTTCGAAACCGTATCCCAGAAAGACAGCGAACCGCTGTGCATCATCGACTCCCTGAAGAATGAGGATGGGCAGGAAGCCTGGTTTGAGCAGATTGCCCTGCGCCAGGCCTTTACCAATCTTTCGTCCAGGGAACGGCAGATCATCTGGCTCCGTTTTTTTCAGGATAAGACCCAGGCGGAGATCGGCAGACTGCTGGGGCTATCCCAGGTTCAGGTGTCGCGCATCGAGCGTCAGGCTGTCTCCAGGCTGCGCGAGCACCTGCAATCCTGAGTATACTTTCCTGTCGGGGGGACATAATACAAACAACATCAATCGAGGAGGCGATGGCTTTGCAGGTAAAGGTTGCAGAGCTGGTGGGAGAGTCCACCAACAGTTGGAAAGATGCTGTGAGATCAGTGGTAAAAGAGGCCGTCAAAGCCGGCAATGAGGTGACCGGAGTAGAAGTGCTGAACTTCACGGCCAACGTCCATGATGGGGATGTGGTGGAGTACAAGGCCAATGTCAAGATAGCCTATGCCGATCACGGCGATGACAAACGCCGCCGCTAATCGGAACAACACTCGGAGTACTGGGGTACTCCTTATTTATTTGGGAATAGATCCTGGGTGGCAGGGAAATAATGAACGAGAATGCAGGTTTCAATAAACAGCAACAGGATGTGGCCGAGTTTCAGGGTTTGATCGACCAGGTCAGGCCCAAGCATGCGTATTTAAAAAATGCCATCATGGCATTCTTAGTAGGTGGAACGATTTGTCTGATCGGTCAGTGCATCTTGCAGATCTATACAGGGCAGGGCCTGGAACAGCAACAGGCCCAGGCGGCTACGGCAGCCACGATGGTTTTTCTTGGGGCTTTTCTGACGGGTATTGGGGTTTACGATCAGATTGGGAAGTACGGTGGAGCGGGGTCCATTGTGCCCATCACGGGGTTTGCCAACTCCATTGTGGCGCCGGCCATGGAGGCCAGGCGGGAGGGCTATGTCTTTGGGGTAGGAGCCAAGATGTTTACCATAGCGGGGCCCGTGCTTGTCTATGGCTTCCTGATTTCTGTCCTCATCGGGATCAGCTTTTTCTTGCTCCGTTAGGTTAGGACGATGGGGGAGAAAGTTGGCCGACAGAGTTTTCGTTTTGCCAACCCGCCGGTGGTCGTTGCTGCTGCCAACATCGTCGGCCCCATGGAGGGCCAGGGACCGCTGGGATCGCAATTCGACTGGGTGATGAGCGATCTGCTGTTTGGAGAACAGACCTGGGAGCGGGCTGAGAGCAAAATGCTGCGCGAGAGCGCCAAGCTGGCGCTCCACAAGAGCAACTGGCAGCCCCGGGAGATCGATTATTTCCTGGCCGGAGATCTCTTAAACCAGATCATTTCTGCCAGTTTTGCGGCCCGTGGTCTGGAGATACCTTTTTTAGGCCTGTTCGGCGCCTGCTCCACCTTCGCCGAGGCCATCGTGGTGGGGAGCATGCTAATCGACGGTGGTTTTGGCGGGCGGGTTCTGCTCGCCTGTTCCAGCCATCACAATACCGCGGAACGGCAGTTTCGCTTTCCACTAGAACAGGGTGTGCAACGGCCGCCCTTTGCCCAGTGGACTGTAACCGGCAGCGGCGCCATGGTATTGGCATCCAGCGGAACGGGACCCAAGGTAACCATGGGGACTGCCGGCAAGGTGATCGATCTGGGAGTCTCCGATCCCAATAACATGGGGCCGGCTATGGCCCCGGCGGCTGCCGATACGCTGATCGCTCATTTTCAGGACACAGGCACAGATCCCTCGGCCTACGACCTGATCCTCTCCGGGGATCTGGGCACGGTGGGAAGCGACGCCCTAAAAGAGCTGATGAGAATGCATGGATATCGGCTGGAAGAGAACTACCAGGACGGCGGGCTGCTGATCTACGACCTGGCCGGGCAGGACGTGCACGCCGGTGGCAGCGGTTGTGGCTGCTCGGCCACGGTGTTCACCGGCGCCATCCTCAACCGGTTGCGGGATGCCCAGTACCGGAGGGTACTGCTGGTGGCCACCGGCGCCCTGTTAAGCCCCACCAGTTCCCAGCAGGGCGAGACCATACCGGGCATCGCCCAGGCAGTGGTGATCGAGGCATGAAACGAGGGAGACAGTTCTCTTGTTTCACGCTTGTGCGAACGTCGGCAAGGTTAGACCGGTCAAGTTTGCCGTGCGGCAGGCAACTCAGGCACGAGGACGCCTGACTCCGGAACAGCCAATGATAAGGGATGAAGCGGATGAAATTTTTGCTGGCTTTTGTGATTGGCGGATTGATCTGCCTGATCGGTCAGCTGGTCATGGACATGACCAGGGCCTCGGTCACCCCGGCCCATGTGCTGGTGGGATATGTGACGGGAGGGGCGATCCTGAGCGCCCTGGGCCTGTACCAGCCGCTGGTCAATCTGGCGGGGGCGGGCGCTACCATTCCCCTGTCCGGATTTGGGCATAGCCTGGCCCAGGGAGCGATCAAGGCGGTGCAGACCAGGGGATTGCTGGGCGCTTTTGCCGGCGGCATCGAGGCTGCAGCAGTGGGAGTGGTGGCTGCCGTGGTCTTTGGCTATGCCGCTGCGGTGCTCTTCAATCCCAAGGATTAGGCGGTGTAAAAATATTTCAATAGATAGGTGAAGCATGATCGTGATCCGCATCGGCATTCCGCGAGCGCTTTTATATTACATGTATTTCCCGCTCTGGCGGGCTTTTTTCACAGAATTAGGCGCCGAGGTAGTCGTTTCACCCGGGACCAACAAGGAGATCCTGGATGCCGGCCTGCAATCGGCCCTCAACGAGGCCTGCCTGCCGGTAAAGCTTTTTTTTGGTCACACCGCAGCCCTGGCTGATAAGGTAGACTATCTTTTTGTCCCCCGACTGATCAGCATTGAACCCAAAGCCTACATTTGCCCCAAGTTCATGGGGTTGCCCGACATGCTCAGGGCCAGGATCAACCCGTTGCCCTCGCTGATCGATGTGAGCGTCGACTTCAGCAGGGGAAATCGGGATTGGTACAGCGTGCTGTCACTGGCCGGCCGTCAGATCACCAGCGACAACAACCTGATCAGAAAGGCCTACAGCTCAGCCCGGGCTGCGCAAGACCTGTTTCAAAAACAGTTGGAGGCGGAAACACCGGTTCTGGAAGCCATAAAGAGGGCGACCGGAAAGAGGGCGCCGGACCGGGGCGGCCAGGCGGCAGCAGAGCCCGGGTGCCTCTGCATCGCCCTGCTCGGCCATCCCTACAACATCTACGACGACTATATCAGCATGAACCTGATCCAGAGGCTGCGGTCATTGGGCGTCCGGGTGATCACTGCGGATTGTGTGCCTCAGCAGACGATCGCCGAACAGGCATCCAGGCTCCCGAAAAAATTATTCTGGACTCTGGGGCGGAAGATGGTGGGCGCCGCCCACGCTTTCTACGACAGCAGCCGTTTTGATGGGATGATCTATCTTTCTTCGTTCGGCTGCGGTCCGGAATCGCTGGTGGGCGAACTGATTGCCAGATGGGCCAGGCGCCGTCCCGATCTGCCCTTCATGCTGCTGACAATTGATGAACATTCCGGGACTGCCGGTATGATCACCAGGCTCGAAGCCTTTACAGACATGCTGAAGCGGAGGAGAAAGCGTGAAGATCACTTACCCGCACATGGGCAACCTGTATATAGTAGTCAGGGCGTTGCTGTCCAGACTGGGGATCGCCCTGGTGCTGCCACCGCCTACCTCCAGGAAAACCGTTGAGCTCGGAGTGCGCCATGCGCCTGAATTTGCCTGCTTTCCTCTGAAGCTGAACCTGGGAAACTTTCTGGAGGCCCGGGAATTGGGGGCGGACACGATTCTCATGGCCGGCGGTATCGGGCCCTGCCGGTTTGGCTATTACGCCGAGGTACAGAGGGAGATCCTGGCCGATCTGCACGTCCCGATGGAAATGGTGGTGCTGGAGCCCCCGGCCGGGGACTGGGGCGCCTTTAAAGCCGGCGTGCGCTCACTGATCGGCGGCCGCTCCTGGTGGGATGTCCTGAAGGCGATCCGGTTTGCCTGGTACAAGGCCCGGGCGATCGACGCGGTGGAAGCAGAGGTGCTTTACCTGCGTCCGCGCCTCTTTGAGCCGCAACGGGTGGAAGAACTCTGCCGTGAGGCTTTGGGCCGGCTGGATGCGAGTGGTAGCAGGCAAGAACTTGATCATGCGGTCGGTGAGTTCAGGAGAACCACCCGGGGATTGCCCCGCAGATCCGGCGCCTTGCTGCGCGTGGGACTGGTCGGTGAGATCTTCACGGTGTTGGAACCGTATGCCAACTACGATATCGAGCGGCACCTGGGGTTGCTGGGAGTGGAGGTCACCCGCGGCATCTTTCTCAGCGAATGGATCAATGAGCATCTCTTCGGGGGACTGCTCCGGGTCCATGGCCTGGAGCATGTGGAAGAACTGGCCGCTCCTTATCTGAATGCCTTTGTGGGCGGACACGGGCGGGAGACCGTGGCGGCTACCGTACATTTTGCCAGGCAGCATTACGACGGAGTAGTGCAGGTGGCGCCTTTTACCTGCATGCCGGAGATCGTCGCCCATTCGGTATTGCCGGCCGTCGCCCGGGACCAGGAGATCCCTACGCTGAGTTTTTATCTGGATGAACAATCGGGCATCGCTGGAATTGTCACCCGGCTGGAGGCCTTCGTCGATCTGATGACGGCCCGCCGTAGCAGGCGCGGGAAGCAAGAGGCCGCAGGCCGGAAAAGATTGTAACAAAGAAGGAGAGAGCGCGCAATTGGAACTGTATCTGGGAATTGACGTCGGTTCGGTGAGCACCAATCTGGTTGCACTCGACCCGGAGGGGGAGCCCTACCTGGCCCCGTTGTACCTTAGGACGCAGGGCCAGCCGATCGCGGCCATTCAACAGGGACTGTCGCTGATCAGCGACCAGTTGACCGGCCGCGATCGGGTCTGCGGTGTGGGCACTACCGGCAGCGCCCGCCAATTGGCCGCTGTCCTGGTAGGGGCGGACGTGGTCAAGAATGAGATCTCTGCGCACGCGGTGGCAGCCCTGCGGATGCTGCCGGAGGCCAGAACGGTCATCGAGATCGGCGGGCAGGACTCCAAGATCATCATCCTGAAGGATGGGATCGTGGTGGACTTTGCCATGAACACCGTCTGCGCCGCGGGCACCGGTTCATTCCTGGACCAGCAGGCTTTCCGTCTCAATCTATCCATCGACGACTTTGGCACCATGGCCGGGCAGGCCAAGGCGCCGGTAAGAATTGCCGGGCGCTGCACGGTCTTTGCTGAGTCCGACATGATCCACAAGCAGCAAATGGGGCACACCTTGCCGGATATTATCGCCGGCCTGTGTGAAGCTCTGGTGCGCAATTACCTGAACAACGTGGGCAAGGGCAAGGAGATTGCGGCGCCTGTGGTTTTCCAGGGTGGGGTGGCCGCCAACCAGGGGATGCGGACAGCCTTTGCCAGGGCCCTGAGCACCGAGATCGCGGTGCCCCGCTGGTTCAATGTGATGGGGGCCTACGGTGCCGCCCTGCTGGCCCGGGAAAAATTTCAGGAGCTGTCCGGAACGAAGTTTCGCGGCTGGCAGGTCTCAACGGTCTCCTTTCTCCCGCGCAGCTTCGAGTGCAAGGCTTGCCCCAACGGCTGCGAGGTGATCGAGATCAGGCAGGGCCAGGAGATTCTGGCCAGGTGGGGAGACCGCTGCGGCCGCTGGAGTATCGCTGAGGCGGAAACAGGCCAGAACAGCGCCGCGCCGGCACGCGGATAAATGGTTGCAGGTAAAAAGTCGTTGACAATAACGTCTGGTGTTTTGTAAAATTTTAAACGAGGTTTCAAATTAGACGAGCGGAGGAGAGTTGAGATGAGCGACGAGACCAAGATTTTGTTGGAAGAGAAAGAGATCCCCCAGGCCTGGTACAACATCCAGGCGGACCTGCCAAACCCCCTGTCACCCCCGTTAAACCCAGTCACCAAACAACCAGCGGGACCGGCCGACCTGGCAAATATTTTTCCGATGGACCTGATCGCCCAGGAGATGTCGAGGGAGCGCTGGATCGACATTCCCGGCGAGGTGCTGGATATCTATCGCCTATGGAGGCCGACGCCGGTTTTCCGGGCCAAACGCCTGGAGAAAGCCCTGCAGACACCGGCCCAGATCTACTACAAGTACGAGGGAGTAAGCCCGGCGGGCAGCCACAAGCCGAATACGGCCATCGCTCAGGCCTACTATAATAAGAAGTCCGGCATCAACAAGCTGACCACCGAGACCGGGGCCGGACAGTGGGGCAGCGCCCTGAGCCTGGCCTGCCGTTTCTTTGATATGGAATGTACTGTCTTCATGGTGAGGGTCAGCTACGACCAGAAGCCCTATCGACGTTCCTTCATGGAGGTCTATGGCGCCAAGGTATTTCCCAGCCCCAGCCCGGAGACCGCTTCCGGGCGCAAGATCCTGGCAGAGCACCCGGATTCCTCGGGCAGCCTGGGAATTGCCATCAGCGAGGCGGTGGAGATAGCGATGCAGCGGCCGGATACCAACTACTCCCTGGGCAGCGTCCTGAACCACGTGATTTTGCACCAGACGGTGATCGGGCTGGAGGCCAAGGCCCAGATGGCCAAGGCCGGCGTCTATCCGGATGTGGTCATCGGGTGCCACGGCGGCGGCACCAATTTTGGAGGGATCGCCTTTCCGTTCCTACAGGACAAGTTCAATGGCCGGAAGGTCCGTGCGCTGGCCGTAGAACCGCTCGCCTGCCCCACCCTGACCAAGGGCAAGTTTTTATACGATCTGGGGGATGTGGCCGGCTTCACCCCGCTGATGGAGATGTACACCCTCGGGCACAACTTCATGCCACCGGGCATCCATGCGGGTGGCCTACGCTACCACGGGGCCTCGCCACTGGTGAGCAGGCTGTTGCATGATGGCCTGATCGAGGCCCAGGCATATAAGCAGACCGATGTCTTCAAGAGTGCCGTGCTGTTTGCCCGGAACGAGGGGATCCTGCCGGCCCCGGAATCGGCTCATGCCATTCACGGCGCCGTGACAGAAGCCCTGGAAGCCAGAGAAGCGGGAGAGAAAAGGGTCATCCTCTTCAACCTGAGCGGCCATGGCTACTTCGATCTGACCGCCTATGACTCCTATCTGGGAAACAGACTGGATGACGTGGAGTATGCTCCCGAGGACCTGGAGGCCAGCCTGAGGGACATTGGCAGCGTCGGTTAAACTCCGGGGGCCAAGACAGAGCTATGATCAAGGAGAACCAGGCATGCCGGGTTCTCCTTGGCTTTGATCTCCTTAGAGGGCAACCGGACACCCGGCATAAAAGAAGCGCCGGCAAGTGGACTATTGGTTGCGCCTGGCTGTTGGCGCAGGCTTGGGGCATGGGCTTCATTGACACCTTTTGGAAGGGCATGTTAGAATAACCTGAACAAAGAGGGGCCACAGAGGCAGGAGGAAGAGTGCCGATGAGATTGCAGGGGACCATGAAGATCAATAACAGTGGACACCTGGAGATCGGCGGTTGCGATATTGTGGATCTGGCCCGGTCTTACGGGACGCCCTTGCAGGTGATCGACGAAGACCTGCTGCGCCGGAACTGCCGGGAGTACCGCCAGGCTTTCAGCCTTGCCGGGCAAGCGGATCTGGTATTTTATGCATCAAAGGCCCTGCTGGTCAAAGCGATCGCCAGCATCATCCGGGAGGAAGGCCTGTGCCTGGATGTGGTCTCCGGGGGTGAGTTGTTCATCGCCTTGCAGGCTGGCTTCCCGCCGCAAAGAATCGTTTTTCACGGGAACAACAAGTCTCCTTCGGAGATGGAGTTTGCTCTGGTCAGCGGTGTGGGCCGGATAGTCATAGACAACTATTTCGAGCTGGAAACCCTGGAACGGTTGGCGGAGGCCAATGGTTGGCGTCCGCCGGTACTGCTGCGCGTCGCCCCGGGGATCGAGGCCCACAGCCATGAATATATCAGGACCGGTCAAACCGATTCCAAGTTCGGTTTCACCCTGGCCAACGGGGATATATTCCGGGCGGTACAGGCGGCCCTCAATGCCGCCCACCTCGACCTGAGAGGCCTGCACTGCCATATCGGCTCGCAGATCCTGGAACTGGATGCCTTTCGCCATACCGCCGCAGTGATGATCGAACTGTTGCAGTCGCTGCGCGTCAGGTACGGGTGGACGGCTGCGGAGCTGGATCTGGGTGGCGGCCTGGGGGTCTACTATACTACAGGAGATGAGCCGCCGGCCATCGCCCATTATGCTGCTGCCGTGCGGGAGAGCGTGGAGCAGTCCTGCCGCAAGCATGATTATCCCCGGCCCAGGATCCTGGTAGAGCCGGGTCGATCCGTGATCTCACCGCCCGGTACGACCATTTACACTATCGGCGCCATCAAGGATATTCCGGGCATCCGCAAATATGTGTCGGTGGACGGCGGCATGAACGACAACCCGCGCCCGGCTCTCTACCAGGCACAGTATGAGGGGCTGCTGGCCAACAAGGCTGGCCAACCGCCGCAGGAGGTGGTGGCGGTGAGCGGAAGATGCTGCGAATCTGGGGATATGCTGATCTGGGACCTGCACACCCCCCTGATGACCTCTGGAGACCTGCTGGCTATTTCCTGCACCGGCGCCTACACCTATTCCATGTCCAGCAACTATAACTGCCTGCCGCGCCCAGCCATGGTCCTGGCCTGTGATGGGCATGCAGACCTGATCGTCGGCCGGGAGACCTACGATGACCTGGTGAAACACCACCAGACGCCGGAGCGCCTGGCTGCGAAGGGAGCCGTGCATGTTTAACCTCGACATAGCCCAGATGTTCTTATGGCTTCCAGGCGTCATCATCGCCCTCACCTTTCACGAGTATGCGCATGGAAGTGTTGCCGACTGGCTGGGCGATCCCACCCCGCGCTATCAGGGGAGGCTGACCCTGAACCCGCTGGCCCATCTCGATCCGCTTGGGTTTATCCTGCTGCTGATACTCCATTTTGGCTGGGCGAAACCAGTGCAGGTCAACCCGCTCAATTTTAAAGGTGACCGGTACAGGGGCATGGTGCTGGTATCTCTGGCCGGTCCTGGCATGAATCTGTTAGTCGCTTTCACGGCGACGCTGATCTGGGCTTTGGCCATTCCAGAAGGGGCGAGCCTTTACCTGATTGTGATCATGAGAGACATTATTATGATCAACATTTACCTGGCCCTGTTCAACCTGATCCCGGTGCCGCCCCTTGATGGGTCGCAGATCCTGGCGGGTCTGGTTCGAAGCGCTGACTTTGTTTATAATCTGCAAAGGTACGGTTATATCATCCTGATCGTGCTCATCTTTACCGGAATAGTGGGGATAGTCCTTGGTCCAGTCTCCAATTTTATATACAGCCTTTTTTATCTTGTAGCTCAAGGAATTGCCCATCTGGTAGGCTTATAGCTGCCTGTCATACAACCGGAGCGGGCTTAGAAAAATACCGGGGTTGCAGGGATATTTAAAATATTTAAGAAGGAATGGGAATATTGGATAATAACCTTGGTTCGGAGAGCAAAACCTTTCAGGCATCCTTGAACAGAAGCAAGGAATTGGAAAAAGACATTGATAAAAACCCCTCTAAATATAGAGTTTTGACAGGAGACCGACCGACAGGAAGCTTGCATATCGGGCATCTCTTCGGTTCATTGCAAAACAGGGTCAGATTTCAAAATATTGGGGTAAAGACGTTTGTGGTGATTGCTGATTACCAGGTATTAACAGATAGGGATTCAGCCAGCGATATTTCCAAAAACGTCAAGGAGCTAGTGATCGATTACCTATCTACAGGAATCGACCCGGCCAAGACCTGCATATTTCCGCACAGCCATATTCCGGAGCTAAACCAACTGCTCGTTCCGTTTTTGTTTCTGGTCAGTAAATCCGAACTCGACAGAAACCCTACGGTTAAAGAAGAGATCGCTGCCGCCGGGTTAAGCAATATTAACGCTGGCATGTATGTGTATCCGGTGCATCAGGCGGCGGATATCTTATCTGTAAGAGGCAACCTGGTTCCTGTCGGTAAAGATCAGCTCCCTCACCTCGAACTGTGCAGAACTATAGCCAGAAGATTTAATCAGAGGTTTGGGAATGGCAAAGAAGTTTTCAAAGAGCCTGAAGCCTTGCTTAGCAACTCTCCCAATATTTTGGGACTGGATGGAACCCAAAAAATGAGCAAGAGCCGCAACAATGCTATATTTTTATCTGCAACCAGCGATGAAACCGCCCGGCTGATCAAAAAAGCGAAAACAGACTCCATCAAAACAATCTACTATGATCCCCAAAACAGGCCCGAAGTCTCTAACTTGCTGCATCTGATCTCCCTGGTTACCAAAGAAGACCCCTTTGCTATCGCCGAACACGTTGGAGACGGTGGTTCCTCCAAACTCAAACAGCTGTTGACGGAATCGCTGAACGACTGCCTGAAACCGATACGCCAAAGAAGACAAGAATTGCTCGATGACGAACAGTACATCCGGGACGTCTTGAGCAGCGGTATTCAAAAAGCGAGGGCGGAAGCGGCAATAACCTTGCTTAAAGTAAGACAGGCCATGAATATGGAGTTCTAGAAACAGGTGCAGGTTAAGGCAAGGTCAGGAAGAAGAGCAGGCGGCGATGAGGCTTGGATTACCTGATAAAACTGGATGATTATGAGGGACCGCTGGATCGGCTCTTGAAACTGGTGGAAAAACAGGAGATTGACGCAGCCCTGGTGCCGGTTTATACGGTGATCCGGCAGCTGATCGATTGCCTGGAAGCGGTTGCTTATGCCGACATCGATGAGGGTGGGCGCTTTCTAGTACTGGCGTCTACCCTGCTGGCTATCAAGGCGCAGTTGTTGTTACCGCAGCAGGAGGCCGCCTCCGGCCTGGATGGCAGTTGGGATGAGGCTGAACTGGAGGACGGCTTTGCCATGACCGTAGAGACAGAATACCTGAAGATCAGGGATGTTGCCAGAACCCTGGAGGACTGCGCCAGAAACTGGATCATGAGCTATAAGCGTCCACTGATACAGCAACCTGATCAGCCTCTGCCAACGGAGATCAGGGATGACGTCAACCGGCTGGTAGCTGCCTTCAGGGAGATCTTAGAGCGCGCCCCCTCGGAGCCGGGTCCTTACCTGGTGGAGATGGCCGTCAATTTCGAGGATAAAATGGAGGCCGTGTTCAAGAGGGTTGCCGGCTTGAGGGACGGCCTTCCCTTTCAGCAACTGTTCGAGGACGCTGACCGTCTCGAAGTGATCTACAGGTTCCTGGCTGTTCTGGAACTGGTGTTTCAGGGACGCCTCAGGCTGGCGCAACAGGATGAAGATCAGCTACTTCTGCTGGCGGTGATAGTATGATCTTGAGGTGGGGGAGCAGATGCCGGTAATATTTCCAAAAGAGGCTATGGCAGCACTGGATGCACTGCTTTTTGTCTCGCCAAGGCCGCTTTCTGCAGCCACCCTGACGCGGCTGACCGGTCTGGCGCCGGATGATATCGCCGCCCTGTTAAAAGAGCTGGGCACGGTCTATGACCAGCCGGGGCATGGAGTCAGGCTGGTGCAGATAGCCCAGGGCTACCAACTGGTAACCGATCCGCAACTCCATGCTTATGTGGAAAAGCTGCATCTGGAGAGAGGCCGTGAACAGTTGTTATCCCAGCCCGCTTTGGAAACGCTGAGCATCATCGCCTATTACCAGCCGGCGACGAGAGCCCGGATAGAGGCGATCCGCGGCGTTAAAACCGACCATCTACTGGCTACCCTGCTGGAACGCGGCCTGATCAAGGAGGCCGGGCGGGGCGATGGGCCTGGCAGACCGGTTTTATACGCAACCACCTCCGGTTTTCTGGAATATTTCGGTTTAAGAGACCTCAGAGATCTCCCTGCATTGGAAGCCTTGAAAAAGCCCTGAATGTGTTAAGGATGTATACTTCTGGAACTGGGCGCAAATCTTATCATTGACCCGTCTACTAAGTTTGCCGCGAACGTTGATGGCTGCAGCGGGGGTGATGGTTTGCACCACATTGTTTATTTATGGCCAATAATTTCGGTGATCACCGCTGGTATCTTGCTGATGTTGGTAATGTTGCCGGTTCAGATTCGCATTATCTATGAGGGCCATGGACGCAGCCATAAGGTCCAATTGGGATTGGGGTTCTTCAATGGAAGACTGCGCCTTAATACCAAGTGGTTGCCGCCTGCCCCGGACAGATCGAAAGCGTCGCTTAAAATTACCCGAAAAAGAGCACTTGTCCGCTACAAGCCTCTGCTGGGATCAGGAGGGGTAGACTTGATGGTTCAGTGGCGCCGGCTGCGGCAGATGATCACCGTAGTCAGGCGCAGTCTGGGGGCGCTCAGTTCATTTCTGCACCGCAGTGTCTGCACCAGACTGCGTTGGGAAACCGGCTTCGGCCTGGATGATTACGCGGCTACCGGGTTGACCGCCGGATTGATCTGGGCTGGCAAGGGACTGTTGATCGGGTTTTTCTCGCGATACCTGCGAATCAACTCCGAGGGCGTCAGGATTGTTGTGGCCCCACAGTTTGGCAAGGCTTTCTATCAGAGCAATCTGGATTGCATATTGGAGACCTCTTTAGGCTATATTATGATCGTAGTTCTTAAGCTCTGTGCGATCTGGCTGCTAAAAAGCCCAAGAATAATATTGAGGAGGAAACGCTATGCCTGACCACCCCATCGAGGCGTTAATGAAAACAGCAATGGAGAGTATCAAGGAAATGGTTGATGTCAATACCATCGTCGGAGATCCTGTAGAAACGCCGGACGGTAACGTGATCATGCCGGTTTCCCGGGTCTCCTGCGGTTTTGCCGCCGGAGGCGCCGACTATGCGCCGGAGGCACGCCGTGATACCACCGGGGCGTTGCCTTTTGGAGGCGGGAGCGGCGGCGGCGTTTCTGTACAACCGGTTGGATTTCTAGTGGTGGGCCATGACCAGGTACGGCTGCTACCGGTTGATGCCAATCCTGTCTTTGACCGCCTGATTGACATGGCGCCGAGCTTCATGGAGAAGCTCAAAGACATGATGCATGGGGACTCCGACGACTGAAAACGGGCAGTAAGTGTCATGCGGATGTAACCGGACAGAGGCCGACTAGATCTCTAACTTCCAGTATTAGTGGAAATTGTGCCGGTGGCGTTTCTTGATTAACATTGGCTCAAATTCGTCCTTGCGATCGCAGGAGACGTCCTGGGCTCATATCTCCCGTGAGCGGCCCTCATCTCTTGGAGATATGTCCCGTTGCGGCTGTTTTTGGTTTTTTTGTGGCGGTAATCGTATCTCGAGTGGTCCAGTTCATTCTCCAATTCTGTTTCTAGAAACTTCTGGATGGTATCCCTGAACAGTTTTCTTTCAAGGCGTTCTGTATATCTGATATGTTCTTCAGATTCTTCTCCTTAATAAACTGCTGGATCTGCTCATCGTTGAAAATGCCTTCCATAAAAAAAACCCCCCTTGAATGTGATTTTAATTGATGGTTTCGCAGGAGGTTTACACATTTGTTGGACAGTCTTTTGTAATAATTTCTTAAGGATGTAGTATTTTATGGACAAAATGACACGCCTGATCATGCTATATCCTTGGGATTTGATACTGGTGCGCCTTGTTAAAGAATTACTCCTTTGTTCAGAAATATTTTTGAGATATTTTTAAGGCAATTAAAAATCAGTTAGTGAGGAAGCTGGGTAATTTAAAAATATCTCTTTTATTTGAATTAAGGAGGCAAAGACATGGGTAAATCTATTAAGCTTCTGATCGTAGAGGACTCAGAAAACGATGCCGCTCTGTTGATTCGCACATTACAGCGCGGGGGCTATGAACCGGACTATGAAATAGTAGAAACGCCTGAGGCAATGGCGGACGCTCTCAACCGTCAGGAATGGGATCTCGTGATCTCGGATTACTTGATGCCGCTTTTTAGCGGCCTGGATGCCCTGAAGCTGTTGCAAGAAAAAGACCCTGATCTTTCCTTCATCCTCATGTCCGGTCACGTTGGCGAGGATGTTGCAGTGGAAGCCATGAAAGCCGGGGCTCACGACAGCATACCGAAGAGCAACCCAGGCAGGCTCATTCCTGTTGTTGAGAAGGAACTGCGCGATACCAGAGCCAGGCGGGAGAACAGGCAGAACGAGCAAGCGTTGCGGGAAAGCCGTGAACTCTATCGCCTGATCGTGGAAATTGCCAATGAGGGGATCTGGCAGGTTGACGAGGAAAACAGGACGACCTTTGTCAATCAGAAGATGGCTGAGATGCTCGGCTATACCATTGAGGAGATCATGGGGCAGACGCCTGATACGTTAATGGATGAAGAATGGAGCAAGGTTGCCAAAGCCAACCGGCCTCGTAAGGGAATCAGGATGCAGTTGGAATATAAGTACCAGCGGAAAGACGGAACGGATCTGTGGACGGTCTTCAATGCTTCTCCTATCTTTCATGATGATGGCAGCTATGCGGGTCTTATCAGCATGCATACCGACATAACCAAGCGCAAACGGTTTGAAGGAACGCTTCAGACCACCAGCGACATCTTGAAGATCGCCAACAGACATACTGAACTCGTACCCCTTTTAAAGGAAAGCCTGGCATATATCAAGAACTACACCCGCTGCGCCGCGGTGGCCATCCGGCTGCTCGACGAGGAAGGCAATATGCCATATCATGCCTATGAAGGCTTCAGTAAGAGCTTTTATGAAAAGGAAAGTCCGCTTTCTATTATAAAAGATAAGTGCATGTGCATAAACGTCATAACAGGTACGACCGATCCCGATCAACCATTCTATACGAATGGCGGTTCCTTTTACATGAACGACACCACGAGGTTTCGGGCCACAGTTTCTGAAGAAGACAAAGGGCAGACCCGTAATGTCTGCAATCAAGTCGGCTATGAATCCGTAGCCTTGATACCCATTCGCACGAGAGACCGTATTTTGGGCCTGGTACACATTGCAGATCCCCGAGAAGATATGGTACCTCACGATACGGTCGAGATGCTCGAGAGAACTGCCATGCTGCTTAGCACGGCTATAGAGAGGGTACAGGCGCAGGAAGCCTTGGATAAGAGCGAGACACAACTGCGCCTCATTACCGACAACATGTTCGATATGATCACTCAGACAGACCCCCAGGGATTAGTTCAGTATGCAAGTCCCTCATATAAGGGTGCCCTGGGATATGCTTCCGAAGATCGGTTGGGCAAGCCAGTCTATTCCAATGTTCATCCAGATGATCATGAAAAGGCAGTATCTACTTATATGAGATGTATAGCATTCCGTTCAGCCGGGAGATTGGAATATCGCTACAGGCATGCCGATGGCCACTATCTGTGGATGGAAACCGTCGTTAGACCGCTTTTCGATAATCAGGGGAATGTTGCTGCTGCGGTTTTGACTAGCCGGGACATTACTGAACGCAGGCAGGTAGAAGAAGCGCTGCGTGAATCAGAGGAAAAGTACCGGATGATCTTCAATGCCACCGGAACGGCGGCCGTGATTGTCGAGGAAGACACCACCATATCCCTTATCAACAGGGAGTTCGAAACTCTAAGCGGCTATTCCAAAGAGGAGATCGAGGGCAAGAAAAGCTGGAAGGAGTTTTTTACCGAGGGTTACCTTACCAACATGATCAGATACCACAACCGCGAGCTAAAGAGCAAGGGCGAATGCAAAGACGAGGAAGTCGATCTACGCACCAAGTTGGGCAAGATCATCAGGATATTGTGTTCTGCCTTCCTCACCGAGATCAACGGAGAGTCATGTGCTCTGGTCAGCTTTGTCGACATCACTGAGCGCAAACAAATGGAAGAGGAGTTGCGTAACAGTGAGAAACAGCTCAGATTTATCATGGACACCGTACCATCTATTATGACATATGTTGATTCAGAGAAACGTTACAAATATATCAATAAGGCGCATGAAACATGGTGGGGCGTTAACGGGAAAGATGCTCAGGGCAAGCATATCTGGAAAGTGGTCGGCGAGGAAGCTTACCATAAATTACAGGTCTATATTGATATTGCCTTGTCTGGGGAACAAGTATTTTTTGAAGCTGAACTTCCAGGAGAGAACGGTGAAAAGCACTACTTTTATTGGGCCATGGTCCCTGAAATCGATGGCAAAGGAACTACTAAGGGTTTCATCTCAATATCTAACGACATGACCGAGTTCAAGGCGATGGAACAAAAGATCGCTGAAGCCCTGGAGTTCAACCAGAAAATATTGGAGAAATCGCTGATCGGCATCGTCACCCATAACTCTTCTGGGCAACTGGTCTTTGATAACGCTGTCAGCGCAATACATCTTGGCAAACAAGAGGCTGCTTCGGCGGGACCAGTTCCTTTCAGATATCCTTTCAATCTGCCACTGAAACGACTCACCGGCCGGGAACTTGAGGTCTTGCAGCATATGGCTGAGGGTCTGAGCAACCAGGAGATCGCTGAACTGTTCGGCGTTACCCTGCGTACCGTCAAGGCGCATGCCAGCAACCTCTTTACTAAACTCATGGCTAAGAACCGGGTTCAGGCCGTTCTACGGGGGCGTAAACTGGGTATTTTGCCCATCCTGATTAAGTAAGTACTTATGCACGAGTCTCTTCAATGCCCTCTCAAGCGATTGCTCGTTATTCATACGAGAATACCGTTTATCCAGGAGCTACAGGCCATAGCCTTCTGCCTTGCTCCTGGATATTTTATTTTCTTCTTACATCCTATCTAGTACCTTTACTTAAACTTTAGACCGATTGTTTTCTGAAATTTCTTCCGATATAAGAAGTTGTTAAGTATCGATTCTTATACATATAGATAGCTTTTGACATACCACTACCACGTAATTCCTAAAGAAAATGATCGGCTTGTTTCGAAGGAGGCAATAACGATGAGCGACTATGTGGACGAAGACAATCAGGAGATGGTCAGGGACTTCGTGACAGAAGGCCGGGAACTGCTGGACGATGCCGAGCCGCAGATCATCGACATGGAAAAAATGGCGCTGGCCTCCGGAAGGGTTGACGAGGATGTCCTGAACGGGATCTTCCGACTCTTTCATTCATTAAAAGGGAACGCATCCTTCCTGGATTTCCAGGCGATCATCAGCGTCACCCACGAGGCGGAGGCCCTTCTCGATATCTTCCGCAAAGGCCGGGCGGTGGTCACCCCCTACCACGCGGATCTCCTCTGCCGCACCACCGACTTCGTCCGCAGCATCCTCGACGTGCTGGAGCACAAGCAGAGCGACGAGGGTTTCGAGAAGGAGGCGTCCTTCCTGGTGGATGATCTGAAGCAGGCGATAGAGGCCATCTCCAGCGAGGATGGGCTCCCCATACAAACGGACGCAGGGAGAGGGGAGATGGCGCTCCATGACGACCAAGGAGACCTGACTGGGCAGCAGGCGGTGGAGGCCATTTCTGGGGAGGCTGAGCCCTATGACAGGCAACAGCCATCCGAAGAGGCGATTTCAACGGAGGCGGTACATGACCCAGACCTGCCGGCGGGCAGCCAGCCATGGCCCTTCAATGCAACCGGTCCCGGGCTTGATCTGCCAGCCCTGGAGCAGGATTCTTCTCCCGGGGATAACTACGCCCCATCCCCCAATCTGGAGGGGATGGGCCTTAGGATCACCCCGGAGATGATCAAGACCTTCGTGGAAGATGCCCTGGAACTGTGCGAGGATGCGGAGTCGGCGCTGTTGTCCCTGGAGAAGATACCGGACAAAGAATCCGCCGGCCAGGCCTTCCGGGCCTTTCACAACATCAAGGGGAACGCCGGCTTCTTAGGCTATGGAGACCTGGAAATGATCAGCCACCTGGCTGAAAACCTGCTGGATCGGATCAGGAGCGGGGAGAGGAGTTGCGATCCGGCCACCATGTCCGCCCTCCTGAAGGTGATCGACGCTGTCCGCGGCAAGGTGTACAACATTGCCTGCGGCGCCAGCGAGATCCCGGACCTGGCCCAACTGTGCGAGAGCCTGAAAAACCTGGCCCGGGATGACCAAAGCCTGAGTAGATCAGATAGAGCGCCGGACTATTCCCTGGCGGAAGAGATGGAGAAACTGAGAGGCAGGAAGGAGATGCCCACTTGGGCCAGACAGTCCGAAGGGCATCCCGATCTGTTCCCGGAGGCTCCTGTGGCGGAGGATGAGCTACAGCCCGGAGAAGGTTCTGTCCAAGCATCCTCCCTGGCGAAAGAGCTGGAGCGGCTCAGAGCAGAGCAGTCTCCGACCGAGATCCTCAAGGCCGGACACCTGAAAACACCAGCAATGGACGCATCGCCCGGGGATCGCCTCTCCCGTGACAGGGCAACTGCAACACCAGTTGACCAGGCGCCCTCCTTAGCGGATGCCACCGCCACCGGAGAGCCCACCGAAGACGACCAGGAGAACCCGCCGGTACTTGCTGCACCGCCCGGCCTGTCCCAGGATGACCCAAGGGCGGAAACCCTGGAGCCGGAACCCCAAGACAGACGGTCCGATGCCCAGCCGGATGCCGCTCCCGGATTCTCCTGCCAGACTCCCACCCCGGGTGCTGCCAAACCAGCGCCCCCCTCCACCCAGGCCTCCAGTTCCGCAGGCGCCGGGTCAGGCGCCTCAGGCACCGTGATCCGGGTAGACATCGACAAGCTCGACAAAATGCTCGACCTGGTGGGGGAGTTGGTCATCGCCGAGTCGATGGTTGCCAACAACCAGGATGTCAGTGATGCTCAGAACGATAAATTCGGTAAGGCGGTCCTGCAGCTCGACAAGATCTCCCGGGAGATCCAGGAAGTGGCCATGTCAATGAGGATGATCCCCCTGGCCGGGGTGTTCCGCAAGATGATGCGCCTAGTCAGAGATCTCGCCCAGAAGGCCAACAAGCAGGTCGACCTGGTGATCATCGGTGAGGAGACAGAGGTGGACAAGACCCTCATCGAGCAGATCTCCGACCCGCTGGTGCACCTGATCAGGAACGCCGTCGACCACGGCATCGAGCCTGTTGCCGAGCGCCTGGCGGCAGGCAAGCCGGAGACCGGCAGGGTCACCCTGGAGGCCAAGCACTCGGCGGGCGAAGTCTGGATCACCGTCGAGGATGACGGAAAAGGCCTTGACCGCGACAAGATCTTCCAGAAGGGAATAGAAAAAGGGCTGGTCCGGCCAGAGGACAGGGAGATGAAGGACGAGGAGATCTGGCGCCTGATCTTCGAGCCCGGCTTCTCCACCGCCGAGCGGGTCTCCAGCATCTCCGGCCGGGGGGTCGGCATGGATGTGGTCAGGCGGAACATAGAGCGTCTCCGGGGCAAAGTGGACATCAGGAGCAAGGCCGGGGTCGGGGCTGTCTTCGCCGTCCGCATCCCCCTGACCCTGGCGATCATCGAAGGGATGATGGTGCGAGTCGGAGTCAACCGCTACATTATCCCGATCAGTTCCATCAAGGAATCCTTCCGTCCCGATCCCGGCCAGATCACCCGCCTGCCCGACGGCCTGGAAATCGTCCGCATCCGCGGGGAACTGCAGCCGGCCATACGCCTGCACGAGATCTACCGGGGCCAACCCCGCTACTACCAACTCTCCGAGGGGATCCTGATCATGGTCGAGAACGGCGACAACAAGTGCTGCCTGTTCGTGGATGAACTCCTGGGACACCAGCAGATTGTGATCAAGGGACTGCCGGGCTACCTGAGGCACGTCAAGGGGATCTCCGGCTGTGCCATTTTAGGGGACGGTGAGATCAGCATGATCCTGGACATCGCGGGCTTGGTCAGCTCCGTTGATGATATAGCCAATAAGATAATGGCAGTTCAAGAAGGAGGTGAAACAATTGAGTGATAAGGACAAGTTGGATGCTGACCTTATGGAGGATGATGAAGAGGGAGAGGACACCCAGGAAGACAAGTACCTCACCTTCGCGATCGGCCAGGAGGACTTCGGCATCGAAATCCGCTACGTGACGGAGATCAATGGCATCCAGGGGATCACCGTAGTCCCCGACATGCCCCACTACGTCAAGGGAGTGATCAACCTGCGGGGCAAGGTGATCCCGGTGATGGACATCCGGTTGCGGTTCGGGGTGGATGAGCGCTCCTACGACGACCGCACCTGCATCATTGTGATAAACATCAATGAACAGCCGGTCGGGCTGATCGTCGACCGGGTGCTGGAAGTACTGGACATCCAAAAGAGCGAGATCGAACCCCCTCCCATAATGAAGAAGGGGAAGAGCAACCGCTTCATCCATGGTATGGGCAAGGTCGGGGACCAGGTGAAGATGCTGTTGAACGCCAACAAACTACTGTTTGACGAGGAGGAGATCGTATAACCATGGAAGCGAGCGGTGTGAAGGAAACGGCACCTAAAGGCGGCAAGAAGGACTATACGCTTCTGGATCTGATCCAGAGCCCGACATTCATCGTCGATAAGGACAAGAAAGTGATTTACGCCAACGAGGCCTTCGCAGATCTGACGGGTAAAAAGAGAGAACAGGCGATAGGCTCTCTGATCGGCTCCTTGATCAAAGCGGAGGAAAGCGGAGTGGATGATGCCCTCGCCACTGGGAACAGAGAACACGTTCTTACCTGGGCGACGATCAAGAATGTGAAATACTTCCTGGAATTCGAGCCGACACCGCTGCTGGATGAGAAAGGCAGCACCACCGGTGTCCTCGAGACGATCAAGGACATCACCGGCCAGAAGCTGGCACTGCAGGCGGTCCAGGATCTGGTGGCCAAGGCCAAAGCCGGGGAACTGTCCGCCAGGGCGAAGGTCAAGGCTGATGGTGATTACAAGCTGTTGCTGGATGGCATCAACGAGATGCTGGACGCCGTCATCGGCCCCCTGAACGTGGCCGCCGAGTACGTGGACCGGATCAGCAAGGGTGACATCCCTCCGGCGATCGCCGACTCCTATAACGGTGACTTCAACGAGATCAAGAACAACCTGAACAGCTGCATCGACGCTGTCAACGCCCTGGTCGCCGACGCCAACGTCCTGGCCAAGGCGGCTGTCGAGGGCAAGCTGGCCACCAGGGCGGACGCCAGCAAGCACCAGGGAGATTTCCGGAAGATCGTCGAGGGCGTCAACAACACCCTGGACGCCGTCATCAAACCGGTCAACGAGGCTACTGATTGCCTCAAGGAGATGGCCCAGGGCAACCTGGACGTGGAGGTAAAAGGCAACTACCAGGGCGACCATGCTGTCATCAAGGATAACCTCAACGCCACCCTGGCGTCACTGAACGAGATCCTGGGCCAGGTGTCGGTGGCGGTGGGCCAGGTGACTACCGGCTCGAACCAGGTCTCCGACTCCAGTCAGTCCCTGTCCCAGGCGGCCACGGAATCGGCCAGTTCCCTGGAGGAGATCACCGCCTCCATGCATGAGCTGACCTCTCAGACCAAAATGAACGCCGAAAACGCTTTCCAGGCAAACCAGTTGGCCAGCCAGGCCAAGCTCAGCGCCGAGAAGGGCAACACGGAGATGAGCAATATGGTCAAAGCCATGGGCGACATCAACGAATCTGCCGCCAGCATCTCCAAAATCATCAAGGCCATCGACGAGATCGCCTTCCAGACCAACCTGCTGGCGTTGAACGCCGCCGTGGAGGCAGCTCGTGCCGGTGCGCATGGCAAGGGATTCACGGTGGTGGCCGAGGAGGTCCGGAACCTTGCCCAGAGAAGCGCCGCTGCCGCCAAGGAGACAGCCGAGATGATCGAGGGTTCTATCAAGAAGACTGAGGTCGGCACCAAGATCGCCGAAGAGACATCTAAGGCTCTGGAAGAGATAGTTGTCGGCTCCGCCAAGGTGACCGACCTGATCGGAGAGATCGCTTCAGCATCCAAGGAGCAGGCCCAGGGGATTGGTCAGATCAACACGGGTCTGTCCCAGGTGGACCAGGTTACCCAGCAGGTGACGGCCAGCGCTGAGGAATCGGCCTCCGCCAGTGAGGAACTGTCTAGTCAGTCCCTGCAACTCAAGCAGATGCTGACCAAGTTCAGATTGAAGAAGCAGAGTTTCAGTATGGCAGGTTCCGGCCTCCCGGATGGCGTCACCCCGGAGATGCTACAGATGATGCGAAGCATGCTGCAGTCCAAGCAGATGGCAGTGGCCTCCGGCGGCAGGCCTTCAAAGAAAACTGGCATAGCGGCAAAGCCGTCCGATGTCATCTCCCTGGATGATGCGGAGTTCGGCAACTTCTAAGCATTGCAAAAAGCAATGTGGCTGGGCAGGGAGAATGCTATGCCCAGCCACATTGCTTCTTTCAACCAAAGAGAGATAGGACTGTTGCATTAATTCTGGATCTTACAAGGTTCAGACAACAGACAGGCAGATCGTGAGTATATGAAGACAGGAGATCCATAATGGCTTTCACCTTTTTCTTTCGGGACATTGAGCCCCTAAATCATGCGGTTAGCTTTCTGATGAACGTAGCCAGCGGCCGTAGCCGGATTCGCATCTGGGACGCCGGGTGCGCCATGGGTCAGGAACCGTTCACCCTTGCCATCCTGCTGGCGGAGTCCATGAACCCCTTCGCTTTTCGCAATGTCCAGATCTTTGCGACCGATTGGGATCCACCGCTGCTAGAAATACTTAAAAAAGGCGTCTACCCCTGGGAGGAACTGCAAAGAATACCTGCGGAACTGTTTCAAAAGTATTTTCAACCCGTTGAAATTGAAGGGCAATTCCGGCTTATCGACAGGATTAGGCGATGTATCCAGCCAACAATACACGATCTCCTGACCTATACACCGATTCGAAACGGTTTCAGCCTGATTGTGTGTAAGAACGTCCTGTTGCACTTCCAGCCGCAACAGCGGGTTGAAGTGATCCGGATGTTTCATGACGCCCTGGAGCCGGGAGGAATTTTTGTCACCGAGCACACGCAGAAGATGCCTGAGGAAGCATCCCATCTTTTCGAACAGTTGCTGACGAACTGCCAGGTATTCCGGAAGATTGAGGTGACGACGTGAAGATTATTTCTGTCCAGGTAAGCGGCCGCATTTATAGTTCGAATGTCTACCTGGTATTGGGGGATTGGAATCGCATCGAAGACATTAATACTCTGGTGGACGTGGGAAGTGATCCTGCCATACTGAACCAGTTGGATGAGATGCATACGGGTGTGGGGAAGAAGAAAGTCGAACAGGTAGTGCTAACGCACAGCCATTCAGATCACACAGCCATGTTGCCCCTGATTCGGGAACGATACAAGCCGACAGTCTTTGCATTCTCTCCTTATCTGGACGGGGTGGACCATGTCCTTAAGCACGGGCAACGACTGCAGATGGGAGACAGAGAATTTGAAGTCATTTACACCCCGGGGCACAGTGATGATTCCATTTCCCTGTTCAATGAAGAAGATGGGGCCCTATTTGTCGGCGACACGACGATAATCATCCACTCTCAAGACGGTAGCTATGAAGATGGCTTCATCCAGGCTATGCAAAACATTTGTCATCGAAATGTGAAAAAGATCTATTTCGGGCACGGCGAGCCGATTTGTCAAGGGGTGCAAAGTCTTTTGGCGGCTTCCCTGGCAAACATCGGAGGTGTCTAAAAATGATTGGGCCATGTCATGAAGAATGCAGATCTGCCGCGCGGTCTGGCCCTGGAAGGTAAGAGTGATAATCGTTGGCAAGCGGAAGTCCGGCGAGAACCCGACATCTAAGAACTGGACTGGCGCTTAATCAGAGTAGATGCTGCATTTAAGGATGGTATGCCCTCTTTTTTGTCCTGTCCTGTTGACACTGATGACCTGGCAGGTATACAGGATACTTGCGCCAAAGCGCTTGTATTTGCTGGCGTATAGTGTAGGATATAAGCATGAGTTGCCCAGTTGCGGTGGGTATGGTGCTTAGCTAGTGATAACATGGGTATTGCCTTGGCGACAAGAGCAGTGAAGATCAGGGGTGTACAGTGAGGGTGGGCGCCGGTGTCCCCGCAGGGCATACAAAACAATGGATGTCGGTCTCAGGGATAAAGAGGTCCCCGTTTACAAGACGGGGATTTTGTATTTCCCGGCCGGCACGGAGAATAATCAGTAAGGATAAGACAAGATAAACACTTACTGATGAAGCAAAGCACTCTGTTTATAAGCGGATTGCAGGACAGGTAGGCAGGATCGGGGATTAGAGTTGAGTCTATCGCCCGTATGGTTGCGGGCAGGTTACCCACCGAGAGTGGGTCGAGGCAGTGGCGCCCTTGCTTGCAGAGCAGTTCTCCCAGGCAGGGGCTTCGTATTTTCGGATTCGAACCGGTGAAAAGGTGACAATGCTATTAAAAAAAGGAGGAACGAATCATGCCGTATCACACATTTAAATGTAGCGAGTGTATCCCTGAAAGGACAAAGCACGCTGTTATAAAAGGTCCGGGCGAGGATTTGACGTCGTGTCTTCCCCTCGGATACCTCAACACAATTCCGGGGTCGATTTCGGAACGCGGGTGTGCTTACTGCGGAGCAAAGCATGTGATCGGCACACCCATGAAGGATGTCATTCATCTCAGTCATGGACCAATCGGATGCACCTACGATACCTGGCAAACCAAACGCTACATCAGTGATAACGACAACTTCCAGATTAAATATACCTTTGCGACGGATATGAGGGAGAAGCATATCGTGTTCGGCGCCGAAAAACTGCTCAAGCAGAACATTATTGAGGCGTTTAAGGCATTCCCTAAAATCAAACGGATGACCATCTACCAAACCTGTGCTTCCGCGCTGATCGGGGACGATATAGATGCGGTTGCTCAGGCAGTGATGGAAGCAATGCCCGATGTTGATATCTTTGTCTGCAATTCTCCCGGGTTCGCGGGACCGAGTCAGTCGGGAGGGCATCACAAAATCAATATCGCCTGGATTAATCAGAAAGTCGGAACGTTTGAACCGAAAATCACAAGTGATCACGTCATCAATTACGTCGGCGAGTATAACATCCAGGGTGATCAGGAGGTCATGGCGGACTATTTTCAGAGAATGGGCATTCAGCTTCTTTCCACCTTTACCGGTAACGGGTCCTACGACGACCTCAGAGGCATGCACATGGCGCACCTCAACGTACTTGAATGCGCGCGTTCCGCCGAGTATATCTGCAACGAACTCCGAAAAAGATACGGGATTCCGCGTCTTGATATCGATGGGTTTGGCTTCAAACCGCTGTCGGAATCACTCTTAAAGGTCGGCCTGTTCTTCGGCCTCGAAAAGGAAGCCCAGGCCATTATCGACGAAGAAACCGCCAGATGGAAACCGGAACTTGATTGGTACGCCAGACGCCTGAAGGGTGTGAAGGTGTGTCTCTGGCCGGGCGGCTCCAAACTCTGGCACTGGGCGCATGCGCTTCATGAAGAGATGGGAGTCGAGATCGTCTCGGTGTATACGAAATTCGGTCATCAGGGTGATATGGAAAAGGGTATTGCCCGGTGTGAAGAAGGCGCTCTCGCCATCGACGATCCCAACGAGCTCGAGGGGATCGAAGCCATGAAGACGTTGAAGCCCGACATCATTTTCACCGGTGTTCGTCCGGGCGAGGTTGCCAAAAAACTTCGGGTTCAATACCTCAACGCACATGCGTATCACAACGGTCCCTATAAGGGATTTGAAGGATGGGTCAGGTTTGCGCGCGATATCTACAACGCGGTCTATTCGCCGATTCATCAGCTTTCCGGTGTGGATATCAGCAAGGATGAGATCCCTACAGATACAGGATTTTTGACACAGGCGCTGCTTTCCAATGTGAATATAGGCCAGGATGAGACATCTCCAAGCGAGGAAAGGCCGTATACCGGTGACTATGACTGCGTTTCAAAATTACGCGGGAAGACCTATCCGAAATTAGAAAGACAGCCTATCGGCATGGGATAAGGGGGGGGAGCCAAAATGGAAGACAGGATTGAGCAACTGGTGGATTATATTATGAAATGGTGCCTGTGGCAGTTTAACTCCCGCGCATGGGACAGAAAAGATCAGAACGAGGGAGTCCTGACCAAAACCATGCAGTTGTTGTGCGAGGAGCCCGTCGCACTCGAAACTCCAGCGGACAGATGCTACTGGGTGGATGCCATGCTTCTAGCCAGGAATTTCAAGAATACATACGCATGGTTGGCCACGATGGACAAAAAGGATATCAAGCTGCTCATGCAGGGACTCAAAGACCGTATAGACTACTTAACTATTACGGGGTCGCTTAATCGAGAGCTTACTGACCCGATCTATTAAATCTTAAAGATAAGAACTGTGCGCCGTTACGGCGGACAAATAGGAAGGAGTAATACTTATGCCTTGTGAGATAAAACAAAAAGAGCGCGTCGGCGTTATCAACCCGATATTCACATGCCAGCCTTGCGGGGCGCAGTATGCCAGCATAGGAATAAAGGATTGTATTGCGATCGTTCATGGAGGACAGGGATGCGTTATGTTCGTCCGCCTGCTGTTCGCACAGCATTTCAAGGATAACTTCGATATCGCCTCTTCCTCCGTACACGAGGATGCTGCGGTGTTCGGCGCCGTCCATCGCGTTGAAGAAGCGGTCGACGTGCTCTTGATGCGGTATCCGCACGTGAAAGTCATACCGGTCATCACAACATGCTCGACGGAAGTAATCGGCGACGATATCGACGGTGTCGTCAGGAAACTCAATAAGGGGCTTTTGAAAGAAAAATATGCCGGCCGGGAAGTCCATCTTATTCCAATTCATACGCCCAGTTTTAAGGGGAGCATGGTGAGCGGATACGATGTCGCGGTGAAGGATTTTGTGAGTGCATTTGCGAAAAAGGACCAGCCCAACGGCAAGATCAACCTGATTACAGGATGGGCCAATCCGGGAGACGTGACAGCGCTCAAACACCTTCTGATGGAGATGAGTGTGGATGCGACAGTCCTGTTCGAAATCGAAAGCTTCGATTCTCCCCTGATGCCTGACGGAAACGCAGTCTCCCACGGCAGCACGACGGTCGAGGATCTGGCCGGAACAGCAAACGCTTTGGGAACGATCGCCCTGAACAGGTATGAAGGCGGCCTGGCCGCCAAATATCTCGAAAGCAAGTTCAACGTTCCGGCGATCATCGGGCCGGCCCCTATCGGCATCCGCAATACGGATACCTTTTTGTGGAACCTGAAAACAATGACCGGAAAGCCAATTCCCGAATCGCTCGTTCGCGAACGGGGAATTGCCATTGATGCGCTGACCGATCTTACGCACATGTTTTTCGCCGACAAGAGAGTCGCTATCTACGGGAACGCCGATCTCGCCATCGGTCTTGCGGAATTCTGCCTCGATCTGGAGATGAAGCCCGTGCTGCTTCTTCTCGGCGATGATAACCCGGCATATCAGAATGATCCACGCATCAAGGGACTTAAGGGAAAAGTCGATTTCGACATGCAGATCATCTGGAATGCGGATCTGTGGGAACTGGAAAGCCGGATCAATAATAAGGAGATCGAACTCGATCTCATCCTGGGCCATTCCAAGGGCCGGTTTACTTCCATTGACAACAAGATCCCCATGCTTCGCGTAGGTTTTCCCGTATATGACCGTGCGGGCTACTACCGCCATCCGGTCGTCGGATACGCGGGGGCGATCTGGCTCGCCGAAGAGATGGCAAACGTACTGTTTACCGACATGGAGTATAAGAAGAATAAGGAGTGGCTACTGAATGTGTGGTAAGGCGTATAAACAAATTCTTGATTCAGGTGGGGTTTTAACCCCATCTGAATCTTAGAAGATGTTATCCAGGAGCTTAGCGCCGCTTACCTGTGCCGTTTTCTTTCAGGCCGGGCGTCAGCCCGGATACGGCGCTCCCGCTTCAAGAAGCGGGAGTCTTAGCGGCGGTTAGCTATCGGATAAATTAAAAGATGAAGGGAAGTGATCTCTTGAAAATGGCAGTTGTCGAAAATAATGATAAAAAAACGAGTTCAATTTTTAAACAAGGATTTATAGCAACATATGAGGAAGACTGCGGGGAATGGAAAGTCCTGAGCCGCTTTGAAAATACGGTTTGCCGCGCGACAGGTATCGCCGCGGTGCGCATGGCCTTGGCGGATACCATAAAGCGGCTCCATGGCGTGACGATCATAGCTGCAAGCGAGATCTCCGGAGTGGCATTCAGCACTTTTGAAGCGGCGGGATTTGGAATTTTCCTTGAGGAGAATAATGTGATGGATGTTCTTGCTCTAGCTAGGAAAGAAATGCCTGAGGTTGTTGAAAAGCAGCAGGAACAAGCCCGTGAAGTTGATATTTTACAATTCTTTGAGCATGACCTGAATAAGGGTGATTTCTGCCTTAATATGCAAGAGGTTCTTTCAAAAAATCCGCAGCTGACTTCCAAAAGTATTTTGTTGCCCTATTTGAAAAATGGCGAATTTAACAGGCTGGATGTCATTTGCAGCCATATTCCACCTTGGTTTGACCGGGATTTTGGCGTCTTGGGGCTTGAATATGAAACAGTGAACGTGCTGCCGGATAAAATAACCGTTCGAATTGTCCATGCGCAAACTCTGTGAATGCGACGATAGGCATTGCGCCTGCTTTGATCCGAATAATATATGGATGATGAATAAGTGCCTCACACAGTTGGAAAAGATGTACCGGGAGGGTGCTCTATGATAAATCAGGTCCATTATGCGCAGAGGGACTGCAAAGACCAGGAAAAAATCGAAGCCTTTCTTTTGCGGGCAAGAATCGGCGTGCTTGGGATGGCCAGTGATGATCTACCGTACGCTGTTCCGGTCAACTATGTATGGCACGATGGTTCTGTCTATTTTCACGGCATGGGTTCGGGCAAAAAGGAGAACATCCTTTCCCAAAAGCCGTCCGTTTGCTTCACGGTATATGAAGAATACGGCACTGTGACTGATCCGGTGCCCTGTCACGCCGATACGGCATACATGAGCGTAATGCTTTTTGGTGTGGCGGAAAAGGTGGCGGACCCCGAAGAGGCTGCCGCGGTTCTTCAAAAACTGCTCAATAAATATATGCCGAAGTTTTACAGCCACTCTTTCAGCGGCGCCATGATTGAGAAATACCGGTCTTCAGTTGATGGAAATGCAGTTTCAGTTTATCGGATGACGACGCAAGAAATGACGGCAAAGGAAAATTCGGTGGATATCGGCAAACTGTCTGGCGGTTAGCTATCGGATAAAGTTAACGATTACCGGAAGGAGTTTGGCCTCCTGGAGCGAATATGGCTTCTTTGGAGTTGAGGTTATTGAGGAAGAGACCGGTCGCACTCAGGGCAATATGCCTGATCGGCATATTGATGCTGCTTTTTAATGCTGGTGTTGCCAATCAGGGCGTTGCCTGGGCTCAAGGATCAGACACGTTGAAGATACAGGCCAAGGCTGCAGTACTGATCGATGAAGGTTCGGGGCGCATTTTGTATGCCAAAAACCCCTCGGAGCGTTTGTCGATAGCCAGCCTGACCAAGGTTATGACCGCCCTGCTGGTGTTGGAGAACGGAGCCCTGGATCAGAAAGTATACATCAGCCGGCGTGCCGCTGAAACCGGAGAGAGCACGATCTGGCTGGAGCCCGGGGAGATCTTCAGCCGTAAAGAACTGCTCGATGCCCTGCTGATCAGTTCGGCCAACGATGCGGCAACAGCTCTATCGGAGAGCATAGCCGGCACCGAAGAAAATTTTGTAGCCATGATGAATAGGCGCGCCCAGGAACTGCAACTTGTCAATACCCATTTCAGCAATGCTCACGGCCTGGATGCCCCCGATCACTATTCTTCTGCCTACGACCTGGCGGTGCTTAGCCGGCAGGCGATGGCCAGCCCTTTTTTTCAGCAGGTAGTGGCTACCAAAAGCACAACTTTGCCCTGGGTCGGCCACCCCTGGCCGCGTTTTCTGATCAACAAGAACCGGCTGCTGTTCCGGTATAGCGGGGCCGATGGCATCAAAACCGGCTATACTAAAAAGGCTGGCAACTGCGTTATCGGGGCGGCGCAGCGCGGGCCTCTGGGCCTGATCGCCGTGGTGCTCGATTCTCCTGATGTCTACGGCGATCAGGAACGGCTGCTCGATTACGGTTTTAACGATTATCAGGCCTTTGCACCGGATGAAAGCAGCCTGCACGATCTTCAAGTACGGGTTTTGAACGGGCAGGAGAATGCAGTGGGGGTCCTGCCGGACCGCCAGGTGATAGCGGCTGCGCTCCCTGGCGAAGAGAAAGACCTGAGCTATAAAACCACTGCCTTGCCCAACATCACTGCTCCGGTAAAAAAGGGGACTGTCTTGGGATCTGTGCAGATCTTTTTGAAGGGGAATGCCATCGGTGCCGTCGACCTGATAGCGGCCAGTGATGTTCCGGCCAGACCGGCATTCTGGCCGGAGCTGCTGGGCGTTTTCAGGCTGATCTTGAACCGGGTGTTTGGATAATGCGCAACCGGGTATTGTGATCCACAGGATGGTCTAATTGCTTTACCTCCTACATAAAGGTGAAATAGCAGGGGCTGGAGGAAAAAGCATGATCAACCTGATATGGCTTTTTTTAATTTTAGGCGGCATTGCCGTTGCTGCCTGCAACGGCAGGATCGACCTGGTGACAGAAACCTTTTTCGGCGCCGCCAATGATGGGGTCAGGGTTTGTCTTGACCTGATCGGTCTGATGACTCTCTGGATGGGCATGTTGGAGGTAGCCAGACAGGCTGGTCTGATCAGGCTGCTTGCCCGCCTGGTGCGTCCCCTGACTGTGATCCTGTTTCCGGACATTCCCCCCCAGCATCCGGCCATGGGCGCGATTATCATGAATATCAGCGCCAACATCCTCGGCCTGGGCAACGCCGCTACTCCTTTCGGCCTTAAGGCGATGCAGGAGTTGCAGAAGCTAAACCCCTGGCCCGACACTGCTTCGAATGCCATGTGCACCTTTCTGGCCCTCAACACCTCCTGCATCGTCCTGATCCCGGCTACCATCGTTGGAGTACGGGTAGCAGCGGGTTCAATTAACGCCACCGAGATCGTCGCTCCCACCATTTTCGCCACCGGATTTTCCATGTTCTTTGTGATCATGCTGGACATAATCTGGCGTTCCTACCTGAAGGCCGGTCACCGGAGGCGGCGCAAGTGGTAGTCCTGACCCTGGAGGCAGTGTCCCGCTGGTCGATACCGGTCCTGGTCTTCTTCTTTTTACTGCTCGGATGGGTGCGCCGGGTACCGGTATACGAGGCCTTTATCCAGGGCGCCGGAGAAGGATTTCAGACTGCCATCCGTATCATCCCGTACCTGGTGGCCATGTTCGTGGCCATCAAAGTCTTTCGGGTCTCCGGCGCCCTGGAGATCATGGCCCATGCCTGCGCCCCTGTCTTGCGATTATTTGGGGCACCTGTTGAGATTCTGCCCCTGGCGATCATGAGGCCGCTCTCCGGAAGCAGCGCCTTAGGGCTCGCCACCGAACTGATCAAAACTTACGGCCCGGATTCTTTTATCGGCAGATTAGCCTCTGTGATGCAGGGTTCTACCGACACCACCTTCTTTGTGCTGACCGTTTACTTCGGTTCAGTGGGTATCAGACGCTACCGGCATGCAGTCATACTCGGACTGTTGGCCGACCTGTCCGGCCTGTTCGCCTCCATCTGGATCTGCAACCATCTGTTTAAATAGGAAAAAGATGTCGCTCTGGCAGGAATCGCTGGAGTAATGTCTAATTATCAGGTAACAAGAGGGCTGACGGGAGGAGACCGGGCGGTGGGAGAACGGCTTCACAAGGTGTTGGCAAGAGCGGGAATTGGCTCACGCCGCGCCTGTGAGGAGTTGATCCGGGCCGGCAGGGTTCTGGTGGATGGAGAACCGGCCTGCATCGGCATGCAGGTTGAACCGGAGCAACAGGATATCTGTGTGGATGGGCAAAGAGTGCCCTTGGCTGGTCAGAACTATTATTATTTAGTATACAAGCCCAAGGGATATGTCTCTACAGTCCGAGACCCCCAGGGAAGGCCGAAGGTGACCGACCTCGTGCCGTTACCTGGGGTGCGTCTTTTTCCGATCGGACGGCTCGACCTGCAAACCAGCGGATTGTTGCTCCTGACCAACGACGGTGAACTGACCTTTCTGCTGACTCATCCGAAGCATGATATCTGGAAAACTTATCAGGCAGTAGTGGAAGGGATCCCCTCTACAGAAGATGTGGCAAGGCTGCAGCAGGGAGTGGACCTTCCAGAAGGCAGAACCGCCCCGGCGAAGGCAAAAGTGTTGAAAACGCTGCCGGATGGGGTGCTGCTGGAGATCGCTCTACAGGAGGGCAAGAAGCGCCAGGTGCGCCGGATGTGCGAGGAGGTAGGACATCCGGTGATCGCTCTCCGGCGAACCAGCCTGGCTTTTCTGACGTTGGATGGACTGCGCCCCGGACAGTATCGCCAACTTGCCCCCGAAGAGGTGCGATCCCTGAAAGAAATGGCTCACGGATGCAAGAGATAGGGCCGACAGTGGAAGAATAGCGATAACAGTACCCGAGGGAGACACCAGATGAACAGACCGCGACTGAAAAAGGGATTGATTGAGGTGTATACGGGAGACAGCAAGGGCAAGACGACCTCTGCCCTGGGGCTGGCCCTGCGAGCCATTGGCCATGGCTTTTATGCCTGTATGATCCAATTCCTCAAGGGCGGCGCCTATACTGGTGAATTGTTTGCTGTCCAGAGGCTTTATCCCAACTTCACTATCCTCCAGTATGGCATAACCTGCCCTTACAGTGCCCTGATCAGGCAGGGTGAGATGGACTGCCAGGGCTGTGACAAGTGTTTTGCAAAAAAGGGGCATGCTACAGAAGAGAATATAAAGATGGCCAGACTGGCTTTTAAGGCTGCCGAGGAGGCGATCTGCTCGGGTGCTTACGATATCGTGATCCTGGATGAGATCAACCATGCTTTTTATTACGATCTGCTTCCGGTTGCAGACACCTTGGACCTGCTGTCCAAAAAACCCGGCCACGTGGAAGTGGTTCTGACTGGGCGTCATGCACCGCCTGAGATCATTGCCGCGGCTGACCTGGTTACAGAGATGACCATAGTCAAGCATCCCTTTCAAAATGGAATTAAGAGCCGCCGCGGGATCGAATATTAGGATAGTAGGAGGAATTTTAAATGTTCACAGCGAAAATAGTGGAAAAGATTACTAATCCCTGGGGGAGGCTAATATGGATATAGATGCCGGGAAAAACGACAGGAGAATGAAGGTTAGAGGGCGCTTTGATTACCGCGGCGAAGGCAAACAGGGGCGTGTCTTTGCCAGAGGTAAGGAAGGGGAGCAGGTGGCCGAAGAGATCAGGGAGCAGAAGGCTATTCTGCTGCGCAACCTGCCTATCCAGGGAGTGCGCATCGAGGAGATCAACACGGATAGCGAGATCTATACGATCAGAGACGAGATTTCTGGTAAAGATGTTGCCTATGCCCCAGTCGAATTTGTCCTGGACACAGATTCTATCGAGGACCTGATTCCTTTTTTACTAAGAGAGGAATTCCGGAAGATCGAAGTGATGGCGCCGAATGAGATTGTGATGGATAAACATGATATCGAGCGGATTATCTACCGGATCAGTGAAGAGATGAGAAATTACCAACTCTACCTGGAACGGCGTTATGCTGCCAGATAGCGCGCAGGCGGCAAACAAACCTGCGCCGGTGCTGATCATGCATCCGCGGTGTAGTTGGGTGAGATAACAATAGACTGGATCTTTGAGGTGATTATTCTGGATGGCTACGGAAGCCGGCAGGTTGCAGCAACAGCTGTGAGAATGGCGATTACGGAAACCAGGGAAGAAGAGACCAGAAAGAAACAGGAATATCAGGAACTGGGTATCCGGACCGCGGCCGTGGATTGCGGCGGGGAATACGTGAACTCCTTGAAGAAGTTTATCGAGAGGGCGATCGTCGCCGCCAAACGGGAGGGAGTGATCCGGGAAACGCACAGCGAGGAAGGGGCGGTTGCCGGAGCTACCCGTGAGGCCTTGAGCCAGATCGGGCTGAAGGCGGTTGGCTTTAGCGTAGGCGGCAAGGTTGGGATTGCCCGCTACCATGATCATATCAGTGTGGCTGTTTTCTTTGGCTTTGGCCTGCTGCACCTGGATGATGTGGCGATCGGACTGGGACACCGGGCTGTTTCCTGAGGAGGATATATGGTGGATAAGACTTGGATACGGGGAATCCGCGGTGCGGCCACGGTAACCGAAAACAGCAGGCAGGCAATCATCACAGCTACGGAGCAGCTCTTAACCTTGATGACCCGGGAGAATGAGATCTGCAGCGAGGATATCATCAGCATCATCTTCTCCCTGACTGCCGATCTCGATGCTGTCTTTCCAGCGGAGGCAGCCCGCCAGATGGGATGGAACTTAGTGCCGCTGCTTTGCACGACAGAGATACCGGTGGCCGGGTCCATCTCCCAATGCATCCGGGTGCTGATGCATGTATATACTGACAGGGAGCAGGCAGCAGTGCGGCATGTTTACCTGGGAGAGGCCGCCCGGCTAAGGCCGGATCTGAACCCTGGATCATCCTAAAAAAGGGTTGACAGATATCGCCGAGGCTTGTATCATCTAGGCGAAATGTGAATTTATAATGATAGGGGAGATGAGAAACGATGCCACCGAAGGTAGATCTTGGGAAGTGTACTGGTTGTGGGACGTGTGCAGATGTTTGTCCGAGTGAAGTGTTCGATATCGAGAACGAGAAGTCCAAGGTTACCCGCCCGGACGATTGCACCGCTTGTGAAACCTGTGTCGAGGAATGCCCGGAAGAGGCCATCGCCCTCGAAGAGTAATCCGCGCTATATCATTATGGCCGGCGTTTTTGACGCCGGTTTTTTTGTTGCCGCCCTGAGAATAGATATGATAAAATACATAGTGGCCGGAATGGTTAACGGTAGGTTAGGGTAGTTGATCCGGCAAGTGGAAAAAACATAATTACAGCAGGACAGCAGGACGGCGGCGAGTCTGCTAGTTTGAGGGTACTCCTGGCGCGAGTATCCTTTTGTTTTATGTTTTTGCTGTCTGGCGCCAAGAGAAGGAGGATGGCGAATTGATCATTGTGATGGATGCTGCGGCAAGCGAGCGGGATGTCGAGGCGATTCGCGCCAGACTGACACAGGAGGGGTTTTCGGTCCATCTCTCCCAGGGAGTATCCAGGACCATTATCGGGGTGATCGGAGACCGTACCAGGGCGCTCAGGCTGTCCCTGGAAGCAATGCCCGGCGTGGAGAAAGTAATTCCGATTCTCAATCCGTTCAAGCTGGCCAGCCGGGATTTTCAACCGGAAAATACCACCATCCAGGTAGGCCCGCACCTGATCGGAGACAAGGCGGTCCATCTGATCGCCGGTCCCTGCGCCGTGGAAAGCCGGGAGCAGCTTTTGGAAACCGCTTTTGCTGTCAAGGAGGCTGGAGCCACGCTGTTGCGGGGCGGAGCATATAAGCCCCGGACGTCACCCTACTCTTTTCAGGGGTTGGAAGAAAAGGGCCTGGAGATATTGGCTGAGGCCCGGGAACGGACCGGTCTGCTGGTGACGACCGAAGTGATGGATACCAAATTTGTGCCACTGGTGTCTCAATATGCTGATATCCTGCAGATTGGCGCCCGAAATATGCAGAACTTCTTTTTGCTGCGCGAGGTGGCCAAGACAGACAAGCCGGTGCTGCTCAAACGGGGGCCTTCCGCCACTGTCGAGGAATGGCTGATGGCCGCCGAGTATATCATGGCGGGTGGCAATAACCGGGTGATCATGTGTGAGCGCGGGATTAGGACTTTTGAGAATTACACCAGGAACACTCTTGACCTCAGTGCGGTGGCGGTGATCAAGAAGCTTTCCCACCTGCCGGTGATCGTGGATCCCAGCCATGGCACCGGTAAGTGGTGGCTGGTACAGCCCATGGCGCGGGCGGCTATTGCTGCCGGAGCAGACGGTTTGATGGTGGAGGTGCATCCCTCTCCCGGTGAGGCCCTGTCAGACGGGCAGCAATCATTGACGCCGGAGAATTTCCGGTCGCTGGTTGCCGGGGTGAGGGAGATTACCAGGGCAGTCGGGCGTTGTCTGCCGGATAATGCATCCGATAGGCAGGTTGAAAAGGTTGCATCCGAAGAATGAACAGAGATCGACAGGACCGGATCGCCATTATCGGCCTGGGAGTGATCGGCGGTTCTCTGGGACTGGGACTGAAATCCCTTGGCAGATACTATATAGTGGGCATAGACCAGGATGAGCAGACGTTGCGTACGGCTAGAGAAACAGGGGCTATTGACGAGGGCACCAGCGACTATCGCCTGGGGGTGGCGGAAGCCCGGGTGGTGATCCTGTCCGTGCCGGTGACCAGTATCATGCGGATAGCTGCTCAGATCCAGGATGTGGTGCCGCCTGATGCTGTAGTTACCGACGTGGGCAGCACCAAAGCGCAATTGGTGGCTACGCTGGAAGCGCTTTACCAGGGGCGCTTCGTTGGGGGACACCCGATGACCGGTTCCGAATACGCGGGCATCGGAGGGGCCGATCAGTATCTGTTTGAAAACGCTATCTATGTGTTGACTCCCACGGAGCGCACTGCTCCGGAGACACTCGCCGCTGTGGAGGGACTGGTCCGGGAACTGGGCGCCAGCCCCATCTGCCTGTCGCCGCGGGAGCATGACCGGATCGTTGCCGCAGTGAGCCATCAGCCCTATATGCTGGCGGTAGCCCTGATGAATCTCGCCTCGGCCCTGGAGACGGATCACCCGGCTGCCATGCTGCTAGCCGCCGGCGGTTTCAGGGATGTCACCCGGATCGCCTCGGGCGAGCCTGCCATGTGGATGGATATCTTCGACAGCAATCGGGAATTTATCCTGAAAACGAGCAGGCAGTTTCGGGCCCGGTTGTCTGATCTGGAGGGGTATCTGGAGCATGGTGATACCGCTGCCCTGGCCGAAGCGCTGGCCAAGGCCCGCCAGGGGCGCCAGAGGATACCCGTGGCCGTCAGAGGGTTGCTGCCCGCGGTCTTCGAGGTGGTGGCCATGCTTCCCGATCGACCCGGTAGTATTGCCGAAATCGCTGGCATTCTGGGCCATGGCGGCATCAATATCGTGGATATCGAGATCTTGAGGGCCAGAGAAGGGGAGGGGGGCACCCTCAGGCTGGCATTCAAGACAGAGAATGACGCCACAGCGGCCCTGGACGCCCTGCGTCACCGGGGAATTGTGGTCAAAAGACGCTAAGGATCGGGTGGTGTTATGCAGGTCATTAAAGTTGAGCCCGGTGTCCGGCTGACAGGAGAATGCCGCCTTCCCGGCGATAAATCCATCTCGCACCGGGCGGCATTGCTGGGTGCCATTGCCGAGGGCCAGACCGAGATCGAGAACTTCCTGTGCGGCGCTGATTGCCTGAGCACGTTGGGCTGCCTCAAGGCGATGGGGGTTGGTATTAGCCAGGATAACGGTCATGTGCGGATCTGCGGGAGTGGTCTGCGGGGTCTCCAGGAACCGGGTCATATTCTTGATGCAGGAAATTCCGGTACCACCATGCGGCTGTTGCTGGGGATTCTGAGCGGCCAGAATTTCTTTTCGGTGCTCACCGGGGATGACTCTTTGAGGGGGCGCCCCATGGGCCGGGTGATCAAACCGCTGTTGCAGATGGGGGCGCAAATCTGGGGGCGGGAGTCCGGGCTCAAGGCCCCGCTGGCGATCATGGGCAAGGGACGGCTGGAGCCGCTGGCTTACCAGCTTCCGGTTCCCAGTGCCCAGGTGAAGTCAGCATTGTTATTGGCCGGTCTTTATGCCCGGGGGGACACCCTGGTCATCCAGCCATTGCCCAGCAGAGACCACACGGAGCGCATGCTGCAAGCCTTCGGGGCTTGTTTGCAGGTTGAACAGGATGGATCTGTGCGCATCACCGGGGGCAGTTCCTTGCACGGGAGACTGGTCCAGGTGCCAGGCGACATCTCTGCGGCGGCTTTTCTGATCGTGGCGGCCACCCTGATACCGGGCAGTGACATTCTGATCAGGGACGTGGGCGTCAATCCTACCAGGACGGGTGTGTTGGATGTTCTGGTTCAGATGGGGGCGAATTGCACGCTGCATAATGAGCGTTTCTGGAGCGGTGAACCGGTTGCCGATCTCCGGGTGCGCTTCTCCCGCCTGAGAGGAGTGGAGATCGGTGGAGCACTGATCCCCAGGTTGATCGACGAGATTCCGGCGATCGCGGTTGCTGCCGTCATGGCCGAGGGCGTAACGGTGATCAGGGACGCTGCTGAACTGCGGGTAAAGGAGACGGATCGCATCGAGGCGATCGTCAAAGAGTTGGGCCGGCTGGGCGCAGAATTGGTAAGCCTGCCTGATGGCCTCTCCATACAAGGAGGGAAGACGCTGAAAGGGGCTGCAGTGGACTCCTGGGGCGATCACCGCCTGGCTATGGCCCTGGCTGTTGCCGGACTGGTGACTGCGTCGGGTGCTACGGTTATCGGTGATACTGCCTGCACCGATGTTTCTTTTCCCGGCTTCTCAAGCTTGCTCTCCGGACTCGGCGTCGTTGTCGAACAGTACGAAGCTCGGGAGTAAAGACGCGGGCAATCGCTCCGGCAGCGATCTAGCCAGTATTAGCAGATTGTGCTAAAATAGTTGCGGGAGTGATAGCCTGTTGTCGCGATTACCGAATATTGCCATTGACGGCCCGGCCGGCTCTGGGAAAAGTACGGTGGCCAGGGCGGTTGCCCAGAGGCTGGGTTTTTTATATGTGGACACCGGCGCCATGTATCGTGCCATTACCTATCTGGCGTTAAAACAGCAGATCGATCTGGATAATCAGGAAGCCCTGGGGGCGCTGGCAAAAGGCACAAGGTTTTCTATCGTGCACTTTAGTCAAAGCGGCTCCATTTCCATCTGGTGCAACGGTGAGGATGTCACTCCCTACCTGAGAAATTGGGACGTGACCGGCGGGGTATCCCGTGTGGCGGAAGCAGCTGAAGTTCGATGCTATCTTGTGCGCAGCCAGCGGGTGTTCGCCCGCAGTGGCGGAGTAGTCATGGAGGGACGGGATATCGGCACGGTCGTCCTTCCCGATGCCGAATTCAAATTCTTTTTAACCGCTGACCTGGAAACCAGAATCAAGCGGAGAGCGTTGGAACATTGCGGCGATGGGCGGTCAATTGACACTGAAGAATTGCGCCGCCAGCTTGTGCATAGAGATGAAACGGACAGCAACAGAACTGTTGGACCCTTGAAGATTGGCTCTGATGCCATAGTGATCGACGGCACCAGGCTGACAGTGGATGATACCGTGGATCGAATCGTGACCCTGTGCCAAGGGAGGGTGGCCTGATTAGCTACCGGATCTGCCGTGCCCTGCTGCGTTTTTTAGTGATATCGATCTGGCGTTGGGATATCGAGGGACTGGAAAATATCCCGGCCGACGGGCCAGTGATCATCGTGGCCAATCACATCAGCTACTGGGATCCGGTGCTGATCGGCGTTGCATTAACGCGCCGTGTTTTTTTTATGGGCAAGAAAGAGCTGTTTGCGATCCCGGTGTTAGGCTTTCTGCTTAAGAGTTGGGGCGTATTTCCGGTGGACCGCGCCCATCCGGACCGCGGCGCCATCAGACGGGCGCTTGATCTCTTGAGGAGCGGGCAGATCATCGGCATCTTTCCCGAAGGCACCAGGAGCAAGACTGGAGCGCTGTTGCCTCCCAGTACCGGGGCGGCTTATTTTGCCATCAGAACCGGGGCGCCGGTGTGCCCTGCGGCTATTATCGAAGTAAAGGGCAGAACCTCCTGGGGGCTGTTTCGCAGGCTGTCGTTGCGTCTGGGCCCAATGATGAGCTTTGCTGGCAATAACAAGGAACAGGCAGATGAGGCGGCCGGATGCATGATGTTTAAAATTCAAGAATTAATTGACTTGCAGAGCTAGCAGGAATTTTGCTTTTTACGACGAAAAATTTATAATTGATGCAAATATTCAAGCTATTTTACAGCGTCGTAGAGGGAGTTGTTTTGTCGGTTTGAAGATCAGCCTAGCCAGATCGGCCGGATTTTGTTTTGGTGTCCGCAGGGCGTTGCAGCTTGCTGACCAGGCCATAGAAAAACAAACGCCGATCTGCTCTCTAGGGGAATTGATTCACAACCCCAGCGTTGTAGAGGGTCTGCGCCTCAGGGGGGTAGATGTGATCAATGACCTGAGCGAAGCCGGGGGGAGAACCGTGCTGATCAGGTCGCACGGGGTGGCGCCGGAGATTTTAAAGGTTGCCGAGGAACAGGGGATAAAGATTATCGACGCTACCTGTCCCTTCGTCAGAAGGGTGCAGAAGCTGGCTGAAGATATGACGGATCAGGGCTACCAGGTAGTGGTGATCGGCTCTGCCGAGCATCCCGAAGTGAGGGCGATTCTGGGTTGGACCGGATATAAAGCGGTAGTGGTTTATGAGCTTAAGGACCTGGGACAGGTGCCATCAAGCAAGAAGATCGGTATTCTGTCGCAGACTACTCAGACACGGGATCGTTTTTATACAATTGCCCGGGAGTTGATCGGCAAGGCCCAGGAAGTTAGATGTTACGACACTATCTGCAAGGCCAGCCTGGACAGGCAGGAAGAAGCCGCTGCAATGGCAGAGAATGTTGGAACGATGATCGTGATCGGCGGCAGAAACAGCGCCAATACCTGCAAACTGACAGAAATATGTGCGGCTTATGTTCCCACTCACCATATCGAGAACGTGACTGAGCTGGATGCGGCCTGGTTCGGGGGGATCGATTCAGTTGGGGTAACTGCTGGGGCTTCGACCCCAGATTGGATAATTGAGGAGGTCGTTAGGGGTATGACGATGTTTGATGAAGAGTTGGAAGCAACACAGGGAGAGCTGCAGGATGCGTCGCCAGAAGTAGTGCCAGAAGTAGTGCCAGAAGTAGTGCCAGTGGTCTCGCTAGAGGCCGCGCCGGAGATGGCACCGTCAAACGATGCAGAGGCTGCAGCAGGCACAGCAGGCGACGAATCCGAGCAGGCTTTGGCAAAGACGCCATCTGAACCGGGGCAGGAGGAGATGATGAATCTCGATTTCGCCGGGACACCGCGCCAGATCCAGCAGGGCGATCTCATCAGCGGGACCGTTGTCCAAGTGCGGGATGACGAGGTTTTAATAGATATCGGCGGAAAGTCTGAGGGCATTATCCCGCGCCAGGAACTCGCCTTGAAGAGCGTCGACAATCCAAACGAGGTTGTCAAAGAGGGCGATGTGATCGATGTTTATGTATTGCGCGTAGACAACGATGAGGGCCACCTGATGCTCTCCAAAAAGAGGGCGGACCGCGCCAAGGCCTTGCAGGAAGTGGAGCAGGCCCTGGATACGAAGGTAGAAATGGCGGGAGAGGTCCTCAAAGTGGTCAAGGGCGGGCTCCTTATCGACGTGATGGGCATGCGGGGCTTTGTGCCGGCGTCCCTCGTCGAAAGGGGCTATGTCGGTGATCTGGATAAATATGTGGGCAAGATCCTGCGCCTGCGCGTGATCGAGTTTGATAAAAACCGGGGCAAGGTAGTTTTGTCGCAGAAGGCGATCCTGCAGGAGGAATATATTCTGGCCCAGAAAGAGTTGTGGGAGACGATTCAAGCCGGAGAGATCAGAAAGGGAACCGTGCGTCACCTGACCAATTTTGGAGCTTTCGTGGATCTTGGCGGCGTGGATGGCCTGCTGCATATTTCTGAATTATCCTGGGGCCGGATCAAGCACCCCTCTGAAGTCGTCCAAGAGGGGGACGAGGTCGAGGTGTACGTGATCTCCATCGACAGGGATAGCAAACGAATCTCTCTGAGCCTCAAGCAGGCGCAGGCGAACCCCTGGAAGACCGTTGACGAACGCTACCAGGTCGGTGAGATCGTGAAGGGCACCATTGTCAGGCTGGTCTCTTTCGGGGTATTTGTCGAGGTCGAACCTGGCGTCGAGGGTCTGGTGCACATCTCCAGGTTGGCCGACTACCGGGTGGCCAAGCCGGAAGACGTGGTGTCCGCCGGGCAGGAGGTTGATGTCAAGATTCTGGAGATCAACAAGCAGGACCAGCGGATCAGCCTGAGCATCAAGGACACTATAAAAGCAGATAAAGAGAGCAAGGGAAGGGGCTCTGACAGAGAGAGCAGGGCCGATAGAGAGCCTGTTGCCGGCAACGACCCGGAGGTGTCGCAGAATCTGGGCGATCTGTTCGGCGATCTGTTCACTCATTCCGAACAATAACAGAACTTTGATGGGTACACAGGTGTTGAGTGATCTTATGGGAGGGCAATGATATGCCGATGTACACTTTCAACTGCAGTAAGTGCCACGAGGAATTTACCAAACTGATCAAGGCGGACCAGAAGGATCAGGTCGTCTGCCCCAATTGTGGTTGTAATGACCTGCAGCAGTTGTTTCGCCGTTTCAATTATGTCAAGATCACCCAGAAATATAACCCGGAATGCCGCAACGCCTTGAACTGCGTGAGCGCCAAAAAGTTTGGCTGCGGGAAATATGCCAAAGACCCGGTGCCGACGATCAGCTGATCATGGAGGCAGCGGCGATTATTCTGGCCGGTGGTAAAAGCTCGCGTTTTGAGGGAAATAAGGCGCTGGCGGAGATCTCATCCCAGCGGCTGATCGATAGAGCCGTGCATAAATTAAGGGGCAGCTTTCCCTTGCTGATTCTGGTTACCAATACACCGGAGGACTATCGGGGGTTGGATGCCGATATAATCTGCGATCTGATACCGGGCCAGGGCCCCCTGAGCGGCATTCATGCCGGCTTGATCGTTTCGCCCTACAGCCTGAATTACGTGATTGGTTGCGATATGCCTTTTATCAGCGGTGAACTGGGGACCTATCTGATCCAGCGGGCAGACCAGGGTGATGACGCGTTGATACCGTATGTCAAAGGCTATGCCGAACCCCTGTCTGCCGTGTACCGCAAAACCTGCATTCCTTACATCGAAAACGCCTTGTTGGCAGGCAGACCCAAGGTGTCCGCCCTCTATGATCAGGTAAGGATCAAGTACATTCCGGAAGAGGAGATCATTCCGTTCGGCGGCGAAGAATGCTTTTTTAACATCAATACCAGGGATGATCTGAAGAAGGCTTTAAAATATTACCAGTGACCTGATTACTTTTATAAATAAAGGCGAGCAAGATTGCCGGTCCGGCTGTGGCCGGTTTTTTTGTTGCTTGGTGGCGCTCATCGTTTCGATCACGCTTCGCATATTTGTTCCCGTTCTGCACACGCTAGATAAGGAACAAGAAAGGGGGGCAAATAAATTGCGAATTCCGCTTGGGATGATCGTGCTGCTGCTAATTTCTCTGCTGATTTATTTTGGGGTGGCCCATCGGGTCCTCGATCGTCTGAAGCTATCAGACAGAGCAGCCCTGGCTATGATCGCCGCCCTGATCATCGGGGGGTTTATTAATATCCCCTTGCCGGCCGGTCCGCGCCTGGAGGCCTCTTTGAATATCGGGGGAGGCGTTGTGCCGCTGATCCTGGCGGTTTATCTGCTTACCAAGACTTCGGCGAAAGAAAAGGTCAGAGCTTTAGTAGGTATGGCAGTAACCGCGGTAGCGGTTTACCTGACGGGCATATTGCTGGGTGCGGAGCCGGGAAACATGCTCCTGGACCCTCTCTACGTTTATCCGGTGGTAGCCGGCGCCGTTGCCTACCTGATCGGACGTTCACGACGCGGGGCTTTCTTTGCAGCTACGATGGGCATACTCGTCGTCGACGTTGTCTCTTACTTTCGCCTGGCCTCGAGCGGAACCCCCGGGGCGGTGCTGATAGGTGGTGGCGGGGCCTTCGACGCCATAGTAATTGCCGGTTTGCTGGCGGTCCTACTGGCTGAGTTCATCGGCGAGTCCCGGGAATGGCTGCAGGGTGGCCCCAGCGTTGATGGAAAAGCGCCTGCTCTCTTGAAGCGTTTACGCCCGCTGGATCGGAACGATAGGGAGTTGAAACAAAGCCTCAGGGAGGATGATGATCATGCGTCAGTGGATAAATAGGCTGCCGGCGATAGCCATGGCTATCGCCGTTGTGGTGGGGGCTGCCGCAGCGCTTGGCGCTGCGGCAGCCGGATTATCGCTTCCGGGAACAGGCGCCGGAATTTATGGCCTGGAACGGGCCGATGGCAAGTACTATACCATCATCGACGAGCACAATAAGCCTCTGGATTATACGGCGCACATCCTCTACCCTGGAGATGAATTTATCACTGCAGATAATCTGCGCTATCAGATTACTGGAATCAGGGGGGATATCGCCTCGACCCGCTTGGTTGGGAAAGAGGCGGCGGTGACCGTGAATTCCTTCCTGCCTGCCACCGGCGGCACCTCAAGAAAGGTGGCAGCCGGAAAACAAGAGATTGCCATCTATCACACCCATAGCGACGAATCCTACGATCCCTCTGACGGCACATCCAGTATCTATGCGCACGGCGGGGTGTTCCAGGTTGGAGATGCTTTCGCTGCAAAGCTTAAGGGCGAGGGCTTCAAGGTCATGCATAGTTTGCGCCCTCATGACCCGCACGACGCCAACGCCTATGTTCGCTCGCGGCGTACGGCAGCGGAATTGCTCAAAACAGGACCGGCAGCCATGTTTGATCTCCATAGAGATGCTGCTCCTGCAAACGTTTATTCAGCCACAGTCGACGGTCAGCCCATCACCAAGGTCAGGTTTGTCCTGGGTAGGGGAAACCCTCACATCAGTGCCAATCTACAATTTGCCAAAGAGATCAAAGCGGCGGAAGACCAACTGCACCCCGGGGTGGTGCAGGGTATCCTGTTGACTCAGGGCAACTTCAATCAGGATCTGACACCCAGGTCGCTGCTGATCGAAGTAGGCGCCAATACCAACGCCAAGGATGCGGCAGAGCGCGGCGTATCATTTTTCTCTGATGCTATTCCCAAGGTGCTGGGCGGTGTCACCACGGGCGCCAGACCCAACGTGGAGTTTCCTGTAACAGGTACTAACCGGGCCGATTGGAACGCCGCCTTATGGATTGCGCTGATCGCGGCAGGCGCCCTGGCAGGCTATCTGTATATCAATGCCGGGAGTTGGCAGGGAGTCTGGGATCAGGTTCGCCGGTTTCTGGGCGGGGAATTTGGCAACCGCATCAAGGACCGCAGGTAGGTTTTTGAACGACTGGAGTATCATGTGGATAGATATGTGATTTTTCATTGTTATGGCGGTGCGCATTCATCGGTCACATCGGCGGGCATCTACCTTGGCTTGTTGCCCCGTAACCGGGTGCCCGGCACCGGGGAATTGCTGACGGTCCCCCATTATGACGGAGAAGAGCCGATCACGCATGGGCACTTTCGCTTCATGGGGCGCGACCAGACCAGCAGGGCAGTATTTGTTCTGGGCAAGGGCATGATGGGGCCGCAAACCAACCGTCTCATGGCAGTCGTTGCCGGCATCTATGGTTGTGCCGGCAATCTGTTTTCCATAGACACCACGGCTTTTGTCAATACCTTGATGGTGATCGGCGGCTATACTTCCAGGGTGCTGAAGCTGGTGTGTCTGGGCCGGCCGATCGTAGTGCTGGGGACGAAACTGGCCTACTTTAATTTTGTAGAACTGGCACATGGAGCAGGCCAGAAATTACACGCAAACTGCCGTGTCGAGGTGGCGTCTGTTCCTGCGGCGATCCGGCGCAAGTCCGTATTCTATCTCTGCCCCGATGGTTTCCGGTACTCCTTGCTGGCAGCCGGTTGTCATGTCTTTGCCGGAGCTTTGGAGGAATCACTGCTTTCCTGGGCCCGGCAGCAATACTTTACGGGAACGATCGGATCAGTGCTCTATGCGGGTACAGATGATGGCTATCAGGTCTACGTGGTGGGCGTTGGACGGGAGCCGGGCCTGGCGGGACGCATTATCAGAGAACTGCGTTATTTCCTGGATGTGCCCCAATCGCATTACCTGGTGGTAGAACCGGTGGTCCGATCTTCTCCGATCGGTGTCCTGGCACGAAGAGCCAGCCGGTATCTAAGGCTTTCCCACCTATATGATCTTTGGGAGGAAAGACTTTTTAGAAAATATATGAATAGATGTCAGCAATCGAGCAATGATGTAAAAGTGAGAATAAAAGAGGGAATCCTTGACTAAACCTGGGCTGTCAAGGATAATGGTAAAGAAACGGAGCATCGGCATGAACTACCGCCAACATTGCATCAGAATTGCGGGAGTGGTTCCGGGATCGCCTGCCATGGCCTGTGGAATCAGGGGTGGGAACCATCTTGTATCGATCAATGGCATTCTCCCGAGAGATACAATTGAATACAGCTATCTGACCTGCAGTGACCGTATCCGGTTGAGAGTGCAAAGCGGCAAGCGGAGCAGGACGCTAATGGTTCCCAAGAACTGCGATGCCAATCTGGGGCTTATCTTTGACAGCGATTGCTTCAACGGAGTTAAAAGATGCCATAATAATTGCATTTTCTGTTTTGTAGACCAACTACCCCCGGGCCTGCGCTCCTCATTGTATGAAAAAGACGACGATTACCGCCTTTCTTTTTTACATGGCAACTTCCTGACTATGACCAATATGGATAATAGGGAACTGCACCGCATCAGCACCCTGCATCTTAGTCCGCTGTATATTTCTGTTCATGCCACCGATCCCGATATCAGGGGTTTGATGCTGGGCCGGGCACGGCCGGCTCCGGTACTGGACAAGATTGCGGAGTTGGCCGGCGCCGGCATCGTCATGCATATCCAGGTTGTCCTATGCCCCGGCATTAACGACGGGGATGTGTTAAAGAAAACTATAGCTGACTTGGCGGGCTTTTGGCCGCAGGTGGCTTCGATCGGAATTGTTCCGGTCGGACTGACCAGATTTCGAGACGGCAGGCCAAATATCCGGTCTTTTACCAGGGTGGAGTGCCTGCGGCTGATCCGGGAGGCTGGCGACTATCAATGCCGGTTCCGGCGACAGTTGAAAACCTCACTGACATATCTGGCGGATGAATTCTACTTGCGAGCCCGGATGCCTTTTCCCAGCGCAGCTAACTACGACCATTATCCACAGTTGGAAAACGGGATCGGCAACGGACGGCTTTTCTATGAAGAGTTTCGCGGGCTCTCGGCGACTCTTCCGGATCGGTTGCGGCGCCGGCGCCGCCTCTATCTGGCCACAGGCAGAGCGGGGGCAGCGGTATTGGGGCCCGTCCTCCGGCGTCTGAAGCGGATCCGCAACCTGGATCTGTCATTGGTTCCTATCGGCAGCATCTTTTTTGGTCCCCGTATCAGCGTCACCGGTCTGCTGACCGGTCAAGATCTGATCTGGGGGTTGCGCGGGCATAGGGGAATAGAAGTACTGCTGCCCGATATAATCATGAGGCAGGGCGCCTCTCTCTTGCTCGACGGGATGTCCCTGGAGCAGGTCGCATCCCGGACCGGCTGCCGCTTCCGGGTTCTGCAGCCGACAGCAGGCGCTCTGGTGTCAGAAATATTGAGGTCTTTATCCGAATAGCTAACCGCCCCTAATACCCCCGCTCTGCAAGCGATGGTATAAGGGGCGCTAAGCCGGGTGCCAGACCCGCTAAAGCGGGTACCCCGGCGGGATCGGCTCAGCTAAGCATCAGATGGGTCAGAACCCCATCTGATGCAAGTTTCGCTTTATAACTTATTTGAGAGGAAGCAGATCGATCATGGCAAAACCGGTAGTGGCAATAGTAGGGCGGCCAAATGTGGGCAAATCCACGCTTTTTAACCGTCTCACGGGAGGGCGCACGGCAATTGTCGCCGATGTGGCCGGCGTGACCCGGGATCGCCTATACAGAGACGTGGAATGGGACCGGGCAGTATTTTCACTGATCGATACTGGCGGCCTATTCATGGAGGAAGTGGATTTTGCCGCCCATGTCCACGAGCAGGTGGACAAGGCCATCGCGGAGGCCGATCTGGTCCTGCTGGTAGTTGATGGCCGGGTCGGGCCGACTACCGAAGACAGGGAGATCGCCCAACTGCTGCAGAGATCTAGGAAGAAAACGGTACTGGCAGTGAATATGGTGGACAATTATAAGGAAAGCCATGTGGCATACGACTTTTTAGAATTGGGACTGGGGGACCCGGTGGCAGTCTCGGCGGTGCACGGTCTCAATATAGACGGGTTGCTCGACCAGGTCGTTTCGCTGCTGCCAACGGATACATCTGTAGAGCCCGAGGAAGGGGTACGGGTGGCTGTTGCCGGAAGACCGAACGTGGGTAAATCATCGCTGGTGAATGCTTTGCTGAAAGAAAAACGCCTGATTGTCAGCGATGTTCCCGGAACAACCCGCGACGCCATCGATACGGTTTTGGCCAGAGACGGTCACAGATACGTATTAGTGGATACTTCCGGCATTCGCAAGCGCAGCCACGTCACCGATGGGGTCGAGTATTACAGCGTTCTCAGATCTTTTAAGGCGATCGACCGGGCTGACATCTCCCTACTGGTGCTCGATGCCGATCAGGGAGTTGTAGAGCAGGATAAAAAGATCGGTGGGTATATCCAGGATGCCGGAAAAGGACTTATAATATTGGTTAACAAGTGGGACTTGGTCAGGGAAACAGATGCCAGAAATAAATTTGAGCGGCATGTCCGAACGGAACTGGATTTTCTAAACTATGCGCCGATCCATTATGTTTCGGCCCTCGAAAACAAGGGTATCATCAAGATCCTCGATCTGATCGACAGGGTTGACGAGCAGCAGATCAGGCGAGTTAGCACCGGAAATTTAAATAGTTGGTTGAACGAAACGGTTTATCTCAATCCGCCGCCTTCGATCAAAGGGCAGGATATAAAAATTTATTACGTGGTGCAAGTGAGCGTCAAGCCCCCGACATTTGTTTTCTTTGTCAACAAGCCGGAATTATTGCATTTTTCCTATAAGCGCCACCTGGAGCGGCGGCTGCGGGATACTTACGGTTTCGAGGGTACGCCCCTGCGGCTGATCTTCAGACTGCGGCAGTAATGGCGGCAATTTCGAGGAGGGTATGTTGTCCTTGTTCTGGCTGATTCTGGGGAGTTACCTGTTTGGCTCCATTCCCTGCGGTTACCTGTTGGGCAAAGTCAGGGGAGTGGATCTGCGTTGCCATGGAAGCGGAAATATTGGTGCCACCAACGCCTTTCGCGTGCTGGGGATACAATTGGGCATAGTCGTCTTTATCTGCGACGTTGTCAAGGGGCTGGTCCCCGCACTGGTGGGAGCGCGCTTCGGCCCGGGTTGGGGTGTATTGGCGGGGCTGGCCGCAGTGGCCGGGCATAGCTGGTCTGTCTTCCTGGGTTTTCGCGGCGGACGGGGAGTGGCTACCAGTACCGGAGTGGTACTCGCCCTCATGCCCAAGGCAGTAATCATAGCCCTGATCATCTGGGTGCTGATCCTTCTGTCTACCGGTTATGTCTCCCTGGCGTCAATTATCGCTACGGTCTCCTTACCGGTAATTGCCTTGTTTCTACAGGCGCCCTGGATCTATTTTGTTTTTGCCATCCCTGCGCCGCTGTTGATTGTGGTGAGGCACCTGCCCAACATACGCCGGCTTCGAAACGGTATAGAGCCGCGCATAGATATCTGGTGAGCGTTAGCCATCTGAAATGTCCCTTGTTTGTGTGTATCGACGAAGGGGTTGTAGCGCATGAAGGATGAGGAACAAGAGGTTGCCGTTTTGGGAGCCGGGAGCTGGGGGACGGCACTGGCGGTGCATCTGGCGTCCAAGGGTCTGAGCGTCAGACTATGGGAACGGATTCCCGAACTGGCACGGCAGTTAAACGAACAGAGGATTAATGAGCGCTTTTTACCAGGTGTCATGCTGCCTGAGGGGGCACTGGTGACCTCAGACCTCCGGGAGTCGCTGGAGCAAGCAGGAACTGTAGTCTTGGCAGTACCGTCTCAAGCCGTCAGGGAAATTGTCAGAAGCATCCGCACCCTGCTAGAGCCAGGGAGTATTCTAATCAATGGCGCAAAAGGCCTGGAGGATGCGACCTGTCTGCGGCTCTCCGAAGTGATCTGCGAGGAGGCTCCGGAAGCTAGCGATCGCTTGGCGGTGATCTCGGGCCCCAGCCATGCCGAGGAAGTGGGGCGGGGAATACCTACGGCGCTGGTGGCGGCCGCTGCCGGGAGATCGTTGGCCGAAGGCGTCCAGGACCTGTTCATGACCGAGAGCCTGCGTGTTTATACCAATTCAGACCTGGTGGGGGTTGAACTGGGCGGCGCCCTGAAAAATATTATCGCCTTGGCGGTAGGCATCACCGAGGGTTTGGGATACGGCGACAATACCAAGGCAGCGTTGCTTACCAGAGGCCTGACGGAGATTGCCCGGCTGGGAATTGCCCTGGGTGCCAGCCCACTTACTTTTCTGGGACTTACCGGTGTCGGCGATCTGATCGTCACCGCTACCAGCAACCACAGTCGAAACCGGCGAGCAGGGATTTTACTTGGACAAGGGTTAAGCCTGCAGGCGACCCTGGAACAGGTGGGAATGGTCGTCGAGGGCGTACAGACGATCAGGGCGGCAAGGATGCTGGCCAGGGATTGTCAGGTGGAAATGCCGGTCACGGAACAGGCTTTTCAGGTGCTGTTCTCCGGGTTGGATCCGGGGGTGGCCGTCTCCAATCTGATGACCCGGTCAAAGCGCCATGAAGTGGAAGATATCTTTTTGAACAGCATCAGTTGGTAGCAGCTTTGGGGGTATCGGTACAGTTCTATTACAGGCCTCTTTGCAGAGCCTGTTTTTTTGTTCCCGGTACTACCAGAAAATAACTTCACATATAAATAGTACCGATGGGTTGGCCCTGTACCACACTGCAGCGATTGCCGGGCGCAGAAAAATGACCTGTTGCAGAATAATGCATGAAAATGGATTGTCCTGCATAAGAAAGATCAGGGAGGGGGGTACCGATGGAAAAGAACAATATCTTCCGCGACCTTGCAGAACGAACCGGTGGCGATATCTATATCGGCGTTGTCGGTCCGGTCCGGACTGGAAAGTCCACTTTTATCAAGCGGTTTATGGAAATGCTGGTGTTGCCCAACATCAGCGACGTTTATGAGCGGGACCGCGCCAAGGACGAACTGCCACAGAGCGGCGCCGGAAGAACCATCATGACCGTAGAGCCCAAATTCATACCCAATGAGGCAGTGGAGATCGCTGTCAGGAATGGGCTCAGCGTGAAGATCAGAGTGGTGGACTGCGTCGGTTACACCGTAGACGGGGCGCTGGGGTACGAAGGCGAGAGCGGTCCGCGCATGGTCAGGACGCCCTGGTTTGAAGAGGAGATTCCCTTTCAGAATGCCGCAGAGATCGGGACGCGCAAGGTGATTGCGGAACATTCGACGATTGGAGTCGTGGTCCTGACAGATGGTTCTATCGCCGACATTCCCAGGGAGAACTATGTGGAAGCTGAGGAGCGGGTCATCGAGGAACTCAGAGAATTGGGCAAGCCGTACGTGATCGTGCTCAACTCCATTCATCCCGATCAGGTGGAAACTGCGGACCTGGTGCGGGGCCTGGAGGATAAATATGATGTTCCGGTACTCTCACTGAATGCGGTCGAAATGACCCAGGATGACATCCTGGCTATCCTGCAGGAGGCATTGTATGAATTCCCGGTTCAGGAGGTTGGCGCCAACCTGCCCCAGTGGATTGAGGAACTGGAACTCAGCCACTGGCTGCGCGCTGATCTCGATCAGGCGATCGAGAATGCGGTAAACAGCGTGCACCGCCTTAGAGAGATAGATCAGGCTGTTGAGCAGATCAAGCAGAACGATTTTGTGGCTACGGCCGTTCTGGAGGATATTAACCTTGGTACCGGAGTGGCGGTTATCGATGTCAAGACCCAGGATGGATTGTTCCACAAGGTGCTGGAAGAGGTGAGCGGCCTGGCGATCAATGGTGACCAGGATGTCCTCAGGTACCTGCGTGATCTCAGTCAGTCCCGGCGCGAATACGAAAAGGTGGCGCCGGCCTTGGATGAGGTTCGTGAGATGGGATACGGCGTGGTTTCTCCAGGTCTGGATGATATGGTCCTGGAAGAGCCGGAACTGATCAGGCAGGGCAACCGGTTTGGAGTGCGACTGAAGGCCAGCGCTCCATCACTGCACATTATCAAGGCGGATATTACCGCGGAGATCACGCCGATCATCGGCACGGAAAAACAGTGCGAGGAACTGGTAAAGTATATCCTCGAGGAATTTGAGGATGATCCTCAGAAGATCTGGCAGAAGGATCTGTTCGGCAAGTCATTGCACGATCTGGTTCGCGAGGGGATCCAGAACAAGCTGCACAGGATGCCGGAAAATGCCCAGAGCAAGCTGGCGGAGACTGTGAGCCGGATTGTCAATGAGGGAAACGGAGGATTGATCTGCATCATCATCTAACCTGAGATATTACCCACGCCCGGGTGAAAAAAAGCGAATAGCGGGGAAAAGAACGAAAAAGCAGGAATTAATGCCGGTTGACCCGAAGTATATGGCAGTTGTATAAAATAGAGATGCATTCTATTCGAAGTAGGTGAGTCAACATTGCCTGAAGTGATCGGGATTGGCCTGCTGGGCGTGGGAACGGTGGGATCGGGCGTAGTCAAAATACTGCGCGATAATGCCAGCCAGATCGCACAGCGTGTAGGAAAGCGCGTGGAGATCAAACGCATCCTGGAAAATAATGAATCAAAGCTGCGCAGCCTTGGTCTGACAGAACAGGGTACCAACAGGTATGAGGATCTGCTGGAAGATCCGTCAATCCAGATTATCGTAGAACTGCTGGGCGGCATTGAGCCTGCCCGTACCTACTTGTTGGAGGCTCTGGGCCGGGGTAAGCATGTGGTGACCGCCAACAAGGATGTGGTCGCCACCTATGGCAAGGAATTGTTTGCGGCTGCCGATGCCACAAAATCGGATTTTTACTTTGAAGCCAGCGTTGGAGGCGGCATTCCGGTAATCAGGGTTTTAAAGGAGAGCCTGGCCGCCAACCAGATCCAGGCAGTCATCGGCATAGTCAACGGCACCACCAACTACATCCTCACCCGTATGGGAGAGGAAGGGATAGAGTTCGATGCTGCACTCTGCGCCGCCAAGGACGCCGGCTATGCGGAGGCGGACCCGAGCGCCGATATAGAAGGCTTTGACGCGGCCAGGAAGATCGCTATCCTGGCTTCTATCGCGTTTAACACCCGGATCACCCCCAATGATGTATTTATCGAAGGGATTACCCGGATCACGCCCCGGGATATCAGCTATGCCCAAGAGCTGGGTTATGTGATCAAGCTGCTGGCCATTGCCAGGGAACAGGACGAGGTGGAGGTCAGGGTTCATCCGGCGTTAGTGCCGGAGAATCATCCCCTGGCAGCGGTCCAGGGTGTGTTCAACGCCATCTATGTCCAGGGCAATGCGGTCGGTGAGACCATGTTTTACGGCCAGGGCGCTGGTCAGATGGCTACTGCCAGCGCAGTGGTGGGCGATGTGATGGAGATCGCGCGCAATATAGAGACTGGCAGCACCGGGCGCTTTTCCTGCACTTGCTTCTATACGAAGAAGCTCCGGCCCTGGGGTCAGTTTCATAGCAAGTATTACATCAGGCTAGTGGTTAAGGACCAGCCTGGAGCGCTGGCCAGCATTGCCGGCGTCTTCGGTAACAACAGGGTGAGCCTGGGATCGGTGATCCAGAAGCGTACGCTGAATATGGCGGGTATTTCTATGGCTGAGTTGGTGCTGATCACCCATGATGTCATGGAACAGGATATACAGGATGCCCTGACGGTGATCAAGGGGCTGTCCATAGTGAGCTCCGTGGAGAACGTGATCAGGGTCGAGGGAGGTGAACAGGGCTGATGACCTGGCGAGGGGTAATCGAAGCTTATCGTTCTTTCCTGCCTGTTACCGATCAGACGCCGGTGGTCACCCTGTACGAGGGGAATACCATCCTGCTGCCCGCACCAAGGCTGTCGCAGAAGCTCAAGGTAAATATCTATTTGAAGTTTGAGGGTCAGCATCCAACCGGTTCTTTCAAGGACCGGGGCATGACCATGGCCGTAAGCAAAGCCCTAGAGAGCGGCAGCCAGGCGGTCATGTGTGCCTCCACGGGCAATACCTCGGCCTCTGCAGCGGCCTACGCCGCCCGGGCCGGCATCAAGTGTGTCGTTCTGGTGCCCGATGGCTATGTGGCTTTGGGGAAATTAGCCCAGGCTCTGATCTACGGGGCTGAAGTCATTGCCGTCAAAGGAAATTTTGATGCCGCCTTGAAACTGGTGCGCCAGATCACCCAGGACTATCCGCTGACCCTGGTCAACTCCCTCAACCCGTACCGGATTGAGGGCCAGAAGACCGCGGCCTTCGAGGTCTGCGATCAGCTGGGTTCTGCTCCGGATTATTTAGCTCTGCCGGTGGGCAATGCAGGCAACATCACCGCCTATTGGAAGGGCTTTCAGGAATACGGTACTGCCGGACACATCCAGCACCTCCCACGCCTGCTGGGATTTCAGGCGGCGGGAGCGGCGCCGATCGTCGAGGGCCAGGTGGTAGCCGAGCCGCGCACCGTGGCGACAGCGATCCGGATCGGCAATCCGGCCAGTTGGCAGAAGGCGCTGCAGGCGTTGCAGGAATCTCATGGCCAGATCGACAAGGTGACTGATGAGGAGATTATTGAAGCCTATAAGATGGTCGCCCGTTACGAGGGCCTGTTTGTAGAGCCCGCCTCTGCAGCCTCTTTGGCTGGTGTCATCAAGTTGGCGGCTACGGGCTTCTTTGCTTCCGACAAATGTGTTGTGTGCGTCATGACCGGCAATGGCCTCAAAGACCCCGATAACGCGCTTTCCGCCTGCCAGTTGCAACCGCGGGTGATCCCCGGCGAGCAGCAGGCAGTGCTGGATTTGTTGCACCAACTAAATGTGCTCTAGTCAGAGCAAGAATGGGTGATAAACGTGGGACGGAGAGTGGTGGTCAGGGTACCGGCCAGCGTGGCCAATCTAGGGTCGGGATTTGATGCCATGGGCATGGCTCTAAACCTGTATAATCTGATCGAGCTGGAAGAGACTGGTGACGGGTACAAGATTGAGATTACCGGTGAAGGAGATCAGGTTCTACCAAGAGATCGGAGCAATCTGATTGCTCAGGCCATAGATAGGTTATTTACCGTTACCTCCCGTCAGATATCCGGATGGAGGCTGCATACAGTAAACAACATTCCCTTGCAGAGCGGACTGGGCAGCAGTGCCGCAGCCATTGTCGGGGGTCTGGTGGCAGCTAACGCCATGGCTGGATATCCCCTTTCACTGAAGCAAATTCTTACCCAGGCGATCGCCCTGGAGGGACACGCGGACAATGCGGCTGCAGCCCTGCTGGGTGGAGTGGTAGTGATTGTGCCTGAGGAGAACGCGGCTACAGATGATAATGGCGCCACATTCAGCTATCTATACTCCCGTTTTAACCCGCCAGCAGACCTGGTGGTTTATACAGTGATACCCGCCTTTACCGTGTCTACCAGCCTGGCCAGAAGCATCCTGCCGGAGCAGGTATCTTTAAAGGACGCGGTCTTCAACCTGTCCCGGGTGGCCATGCTAGCCATGGCTCTGAGGGATGGAGAATGGGATAAGCTGGGCACTGCGCTGCAGGACCGTATCCATCAGCCATATCGTGCCCAACTCGTTCCGGGTTTGGAGGAGATGCTTCAGGCAGCGCTGCTGGCAGGTGCTTATGGGGCGTTCCTGGGTGGGGCCGGCCCCTCAGTGGCCGCCCTGGGGCCGCCTGGTTCTAAAGCAGGAGAGGTAATACGAAAAATATTTATAGCTCATGGTAACGAAGCCAGAGTACTGGAGTTACAACCGAGCCCTCAGGGAGCATATGCTGAAATATCTGCACTTTAAAAAGAGAATCGGGAGGGATTTGCATCGTGCAGATAGTCGTTCAAAAATTCGGGGGCACGTCGGTGGCCAGTCCTGAGCTGATCCGGAACGTGGCCCGCCGGGTGGTGAGCGCCAAAGAACAGGGAAAGCAGGTGGTGGTGGCCGTATCAGCCATGGGCCATACTACCGATCACCTGATAGACCTGGCCCGGGCGGTGGGAGACTGCTGCCCGGAACGGGAGATGGACATGCTCCTGGCAACCGGCGAACAGGTCACCATTGCCCTGTTGGCCATGGCCCTGCAGAATCTGGGACATCGGGCTATCTCTATGACTGGCGCCCAGGCCGGTATCTTAACCGACGAAGCCCACACCAAGGCCCGGATCCTCAAGATCGATCCAGTGCGTATCCAGAAGGAACTGGAGAAGGGCAATATCGTAGTAGTAGCCGGTTTTCAGGGGATGAACGTCGATCACGAGACGACCACTCTGGGCCGGGGGGGTTCAGATACTACCGCCGTAGCCCTGGCAGCGGCCTTAAAGGCAGAAGTGTGTGAGATCTACACCGACGTGGACGGGGTCTATACCGCAGACCCGCGGTTGATTCCCGACGCCAGAAAGCTAGACCTCATTTCCTACGACGAGATGTTGGAACTGGCCAGTCTCGGGGCCCTGGTCCTACAGGCGCGTTCCGTAGAGGTCGCCAAACAGTATGGGGTTACCATTAATGTCAGGTCCAGTTTTAATGACAATCCAGGAACGTTGGTAAAGGAGAGTTCAGACATGGAAGAGTGTCGTCTGCTGAGTGGAGTGGCTCACGATATCAATGTGGCCAAGATCGGTTTATTCGATGTTCCAGACCGCCCGGGGATCGCCACACACCTATTTAAAGCGCTGGCCGACGAGAAGATCAACGTCGATATGATCATTCAGAGCTGGATGCGTAGCGGCAGGAACGATATTGTGTTTACAGTCACCAGGGATGACCTTTCCAAGACCATCCCGATAGTAGAGCGAGTGATGAAGGAGATCGGGGCCTTGGGGATGGAATACAACGACCACGTAGCCAAGATATCGATCGTGGGGGCGGGCATGGTGACGAACCCCGGCGTGGCTGCGAATATGTTTGAGGCGCTGGCAAAGGAAAATATCAACATCAATATGATCAGCACTTCGGAGATCAAGATCTCCTGCGTGATCGAAGAGGATCAGGCAGTCAGAGCGGTCGAGGCGATCCACGCTAAAATGATCGGGAAACTGTAGCGCCTGGTCGTTTTAAATGCGTTGGGAGTAAACTGCGGTAATGCTTAACCGTCAGCTTGACTTCGCCAGATAAAGGGCATACAATCTACTTTAATCAGGGTGTAGCTCAGCTTGGTAGAGCGCTAGCTTGGGGTGCTAGAGGCCGTGGGTTCAAGTCCCACCACTCTGACCATCTAGTAATGAGAACGGGGGAGTTGCTGCCCCTGTTTTTTGTTTATTTGCGGTGACGAGTGACAAGCGGACGGGGTTGTTGTCATCTTATCCAATCTTTTAATATTGATAACATTAGGATGGGAGTGTTGATATGCCAAGAGCGGCAAGGCAGAAAGCATTATTGTCAACAACCCCGCCCCTATGACGCACCGGGTGCTGCACATTGTCAGACCGGTCAAGGGTGGCATCAAGAAGCACCTGCAACTCCTGTTCCAGGGGATCGACAGGGAAAGATTCACACTTTACCTGGCAGCGCCGCCGGATGAGGAGTTGCGCCATGCGTTTCAACCTTTTATCCATGCTTTTATTCCAGTCCAGATTGCTGAGGGTTGGAATCCGGGCCGGGACTGGAGAATTATCAGCAAGCTGGGATCGGTGCTGCGCAACGAACAGATCGACCTGGTGCATACCCATGGAATGAGAGCCGGTATCCTGGGTCAGGCAGCCGCCCTGTTGGCGAAACGGCCCGTAGTGGCAACCATCCATAACTTGCCGATCCAGCCCGGAGGCGGCTATGACTGGGTGCGGCCTTTGCAGGTATTGCTGCACCGGCAAGCCGTGCATCACGTGATCGCGGTTTCCCGGGCGATTGCAGAGCAAGCGCAGGCCAGGCTGCTTGTGCCTGGAAAGAGGATCTCCGTGGTCTATAACGGTATCGTGGCCGCGAATTATGATAGCCGCCAGCAGACAACGGTGGAACGCCGCCTACTGGGCATCGACACTGACATGCCGGTGATTGGAGCAGTAGCCAGGCTGGAGAGGCGTAAGGGAATCCGCTACCTGATCGAAGCCATACCGTTGGTGGAGTCTATATGCGGGCAGATCTTCACGGTAATAGTGGGAGATGGGCCCGAGCGTCACCAACTACAGATTTTGGCCGGGGCCCTCGGTGTGGAGAAAAGGGTGATCTTCACCGGCTTCCGGGATGATGTGCCTGGCCTGCTGCAGCTGTTTGACCTGGCGGCTGTGCCATCGGTTCAGGAAGGGCTGTGCATTTTTTGCCTGGAGGCTCTGGCCAGCGGCTGCCCCGTAATCGCTAGCGCTATCGGTGGCCTGCCGGAGATCATCGAACATGGAAAAACCGGCTTGCTGGTATCTCCTGCCGATCCGGAGGCATTGGCCAAGGGGATCATCGCTCTGCTAAGAGACAGGAATATGGCTGAGGCCATGGCCAGCCAGGGTCGGGCGATGGTTGCCGAGAGGTTTGACCGGGATACAATGATCAGGAAAACCGAAGCGATTTATGAAAAGATCGTTACCGAATGCAGTGACCGCTCTAGCATCTGAACCGCTTGCCGATAGGCCTGCTCTCCGCTTGACATCACTCCTGAAAAGACCAGGCAGAAATAACCCCAGTCAAATAAATGACCACTGTCAGACTCTCTGTGGGGTTGGAAGCCGTCGATGACCTATGGGACGATCTTAGTCAGGCGTTGGATATAATATAAAGAGGATGTAGCCCTATATATTAAAAATTAATAAAATATCGTTGAAGGTATGCCGTACTAGATCTGAAATAGATTCGTGGACAAGATTGAGAATATTATTATAGAGCATTATTACCTAATCCATATTAATAACGGGAAGCAGCGACAGACACAAATCTACGTATAAAAGTTTCTTTAAACGGGGATACTCGACAGGATTCATCAACATACGAGATGATTTTTCCGGCGGCAAAGCTGCTTAGCTTCATCTCTGAAATCATACTCTGAATCGCGGTGGCGCAATTCAGGCTGGGAACGACGTCCGGTATTGGCGCTATGAATGTTGGTGATGTGGGCAGTGTGGAGATAGGGGAAATAGGCATTTAACCAATCAGGTAGCCGAAAGCGGGGTGAAAAATATTATTGACAAATATTAACGAAGTGCTAAAATTTAATAGGATTGGAACAGGGTGCCGAGAAATGTAATTAGGCACCGGTTATGACCCTTTTTTTACGTTTATCTCCCTGAAATGACGAATATCGAAGGAGGTTGAGACTATTAATGACAAGGCTAAACTCTTTGGGGCGTCATGTTTTAGCTGAATTGTACGGTTGCGCATTCGAAGCCCTAGATGATCTGGAACAGGTGCAGACATATATGAAAGATGCAGCACTGGCAGCTGGAGCCGAGATCAGGGAATGCGTCTTCCACAAATTCAGCCCTCAAGGGGTAAGTGGCGTAGTGGTGATTTCCGAGTCCCATCTGGCGATCCATACCTGGCCCGAGTTGGGCTACGCTGCCGTCGATGTGTTTACGTGCGGAGAAAAAGTAGATCCATGGGATGCATGTAAGTATCTAGTCGACAAATTTCGTGCCGAATACATGACGGCCAACGAGATCAAGCGAGGGATCATGGAAATTAGCCAGAGAGCGGCGGTAAACCTTTAGGAGGGATATTTATTTTAAACCGCCTATATAATAGAATATTAAATGGTTAGTTCGAGCCTTACAAGAATATCGTAGGGCTCATTTGCTTTTAAATGGATAAAGCGAAACTTGCATCAAATGGGGGTTTATCCCATCTGATGCTTAGCTGAGCAGATCCCGCCGGGGTACCCGCTTTAGCGGGTCGGGCACCCGGCTTAACGCCCCTTATCCACCGCTTAAAGAAGCGGGGGATACTAGGGGCGGTTAGCTATCGGATAAAAATTTCTCAACGCTAAAGAGGAATTATTGCTTAAAGGGAGAATAGTGTCTTTATTGATAACTATGAACGTTAAGAGGGGGTCGCGATGGGAGAGTTAAACTTATCTCAAGTTTTGGAGAAAAATCGGTCATTTGTGGATGAGTTCATTGAAGAGAGCGGAACCGACATCCGCCAGTGCTATCAGTGCGCCAAGTGTTCCGGCGGCTGTCCTGGCACGTTTGCAATGGATTATCTGCCAAACCAGATTATCCGCATGCTGATGCTTGGGATGAAGGAAGAAGTCCTCAAGTCAAAGACCATCTGGGTGTGCATGGGGTGTAACACCTGTACCACCAGATGCATCCGCGATATCGACGTGGCCCACGTAATGGATGTGCTGCG
>JAHFCR010000068.1 GCA_023249405.1 Peptococcaceae bacterium
CTGGGATCACTCGCTTTACGATCTGCTCCGCGCCACACCGAACAACGATATGACGTCCATGACCTGGCGGGAGACGATGAACGGCCACCTCGATCTCTCCGGAAACGGCTACAGCATCATCACTACCAACAAGCGCGGCCAGGCGATCGACATCTATCCCTGGGACTGGCGCATGATCACTCCCGGGCGGAACGAGGAGACCGGCAAGATCGAGTACCACCTAAATGACCGGGGCAAGATCGAGATCCTGCCGGCAGAACGAGTATTTCATGTTCCCGGCTGGGGCTTCGACGGCATTCAGGGCTTCAGCATCATCCGCCTGGCCAGAGAGGCGGTGGCCCTGGGAATAGCGATTACCGAGTTTTCTGCCCGCTTCTTCGGTCAGGGGATGAACATCGGGTCTGTGCTGCAGACGGATCAGCCCTTCAACGTCAAAAATCAGGACGCCATGGACAGCCTCAAGCAGCAGTTCGAGGAGCGCTACTCCGGATTGGCCAATGCGCACCGCCCGATCGTGCTGACGAACGGTTTCAAGTTCACCCGGATCCCGATGCCGCTGACTGACGCACAATTCGTGGAGAACAGCCGGCTGAACCAGGAACAGATATGCGGCCTCTACCGGGTGCCCCCGCACCTAGTGGCTAACCTGGGGCATGCCACTTTCAGCAACATTGAGCAGCAGTCCCTGGAGTTCATGATCTATTCCATGCTCCCTGTCATCACCCGCTACGAGCAGACGATGAACTGGAAGCTGCTCACTCCGGCTGAGAGGGCGCAGGGATATTTCTGCTCGTTCAACATGAACGTCTTCCTGCGCGGCGATTCGGCGGCCAGGGCGGCATACCTGAACACCATGCGCCAGAACGGGGCCATCAACGCAGACGAGTGGCGGGAGCAGGACGGGATGAACCCGATCGACGGCGACGCCGGAGAGGCCTACCTGGTGAACGGCAACATGATCTCGACCGAGACCGCCGCCAAGCAGCAACCGAAGCGGACCGGGGGCGGGGAAGAGCAGAATCCCCCGCAGAATCCGCCGCCACCGGGCCCGGTGCGCCCGCAGCCAGGACCGACTCGAAACGGAGGTGAGTGATACGAAAAAGCAGCCTAAAAGTAAGCCTTTCTGGGAGTTCCGAGCGGCCGCCGAGGGAGAGGACAACGGCGCCGATCTCCTGCTTTACGGCGAGATCAGCGATTCCACCTGGTGGGGCGATGAGGTGACCCCCAAACAGTTCAAGGAGGACATGGACGCCCTGGGTGATATCGATACCCTAAATGTCTACATCAACTCTCCCGGGGGAGATGTATTTGCGGGCTCGGCTATTTACTCCATGTTGAAGCGGCATAAGGCCCACGTCAACACCATCATCGACGGCCTCGCAGCTTCTGCCGCCTCCGTGGTGGCTATGGCTGGCGACACCGTGATCATGCCGAAAAACGCAATGATGATGATCCATAACCCGTCCTGCATTGTCTGGGGTGACGCTAACGAGTGCCGGAAAATGGCCGAGACCCTGGATAAAGTCCGGGAATCGATGGTGGCGGCTTATCAGGACAAGTGCGGATTGGACGCCGGGCAGATCACTCAGATGATGGATGATGAGAAATGGATGGGCGCTGAGGAATGTAAAGAGCTAGGATTCTGCGACGAGATCGAGAACGCCAAGCAGGTGGCTGCGTCCCTGTCCGGCCGGATCCTGAGTATCAACGGCCGGAAATTCGACCTGTCTAGGTTCAAGAATATGCCCAAGGTATTCGTTCCAAGGGCAGGCGTGGCGCCTAGCGATGTATCCCGTGAAAAGGCGCCAGAGGATGAGGCGTGGAATGCTCCGGCCCTAGGAGACTTCACCGACAAAAGCTGGGATGATCTCACCGAGGAAGAGAGGCGCCAAATCGCCGGCCACTACGCCTGGGCGGCAGAAATGCCACCTGAGACGTTCGGCGACCTGAAATTGCCGCATCATCGGGCATCAGACGGCGCCATCGTCTGGGATGGTGTAGCCAATTGTGCTGCAAGATTGGGCCAGACAGACATCCCCAGCGAGGACGTTTCCAAAGTGCAGTCACATCTTGGCAGTCACTATCAGCAGTTCGGAAAGACGCCTCCCTGGGAAGAGGAAAAAGGGCTTTTCCGAGGCGAGGGCCGGGCTCTCTCTGCTGCAAACGAGCAGAAGATCCGTGATGTCAGGGATGCTCTGAGCGATGTGCTGTCGAAGGTGGAAGTCGATAACCCACCGCCTCAGAATAAAATACCGTTTCCAAAAAGTAAGCAGGCCGATCTTGGTCTGCTTACTGCTTTGCAGCTTCAAATGCAAGTCAATAAAAACAGGAGGTACGGAAACCGATGAATCTTCAAGAGTTGATGCAGAAACGTGACGGGCTGTGCGGCCAGCAGGAGATCGTCGTCAAGGCTGCAATTTCCGAAGGCAGGGGGCTGACTGCCGAGGAGAAAACAAGCTACGGCACGCTGCAGGGGCAGATCGATGGGCTGAATACCACCATCGACGCCGCCCTGGCGCTGGACGCCCGCAGCCAGCAGTTGAATCAGCCGGCTGTGAAGCTCTTTCGCCCGGAAATCGACAACGGCAGCGCTGGCGGCGATATGCAGGGGAAGAAGCTCGATGACGGCGGATTTGAAAACGTCGGCGAATTCTTGCTCTGCGTGAAGAATGGCGACCCGAAGGACCGGATCGGCAAATTCAAGGCTGATATCGGCACTGGCGACGTGGGCGTCCTGATCCCGCCGGCGTTCAGCCAGCAGATCATGCAACTGCAACCGGAATCTGAGATCGTCATGCCCCGGGCCATGGTGATCCCCGCTGGCGATCCCCCGGACGCCCCGTTCGTCATCCCCTACTTCGCCCAGGGCGCCAAGGGAGCGCTCGGCGGTGTGACCCTGATCTGGTCGGCGGAGGGCAATACGATTCAACCGGCCGGGACAGACCCCGATCTGCCGGACATGACCCTGCAGCCTCAGGAGATCTCCGGGCTGGCCACCATCAATAACAAAACCCTGCAGAACTGGGCGGCGGCCGGGGATTTCATCACCGGGCTGCTCCGTCAGGCCTGGGTGACCGGCCGCGACTTCAAGTTCCTGCGGGGTTCCGGCGCCGGATGCCCGCTGGGCGTCCTGAACGGCCCGGGTGTCATCGCCGTCAAGCGCAAGGACGCCGGAAAGGTTCAGTACATCGATATCGTGAACATGCTGGCGAAACTCTATCCGGAGTCGCTGGCCAACGCCATGTGGGTGACCAACATCACCAATCTGCCGCAGATCGCCACCTTGCAGAACTCGATGGGCCAGTACATCTTCATCCTGGACAACGCCACCCAGGGGCTCTCCGGGCGACTGATGGGCCTGCCGATCAGATTCACCGGCAAGACCCCGACCAACGGCAACGCCGGGGATCTGCTCCTGGCCGACTTCAAGAGCTACCTGATCAAGAACGGCTCCGGCCCCTTCGTGGCCATCAGCGAGCACGTCAAGTTCAGCGCCAACAAGACGGTCTTCCGCATCGTGGCCAACATCGACGGCCAGCCGTGGGTCAAGGAGCCGCTGACCTTGGAAGACGGCTCGTCTCAGGTATCTCCCTTCGTGACTCTGCAGTAAAAATAGGGGCCCGGCCAAGTGCCGGGCCTAAACTACAAGGAGGTAAAACCCATGCATCGATTCTCCGATGAAGTGAAGGTGGATGTCGGCCTGGTCTCCCAGGCATTGAACAACGCCAACGCCACTGGCCAGTATTTCCCGATGGCAATGTGGCGTCAGATTATGGCTATTCTGAACGTGGGTGTTATGGCAGCGACTAAGACCGCCCAGATCGAGCTTCTCCAGGCGCAGGATGCATCCGGTACCGGAGCAAAAGCGATCCCGCCTTTGCCGGCTACCGAACTGGCGACGGCGACGATCGCCGCCAACACCAATGTGACCGGAGCGACCCTGACCCTGGCCGCCGTGGTGGCCACCAACGCCGTGACCGTCAACGGCGTCACCTTCACCGCCGTGGCAGTCGGCGCCGTGGGAACCCAGTTCAACGTCGGGGCGAACGACACGGCGACCGCCGCCAACCTGGCCGCCGCCATCAACGCCGCGGGCTTGGGCGTGACCGCCACTCCCAATGCAACTGTCGTGACCCTGGCTGCCACGAGCCCCGGCGATACGCTGGTCACTGTCACCAATCCGGCCGCGACCATCACGGTGGCAACTACTCAAGCACTGGCCTTTATCGACCTGGACGTCTCTCAGCTCGATACTGCCAACGGTTTCAGCTATGTGGCCGCCAAGGTGACTACCACCGCCAACACCACTGTGGCCGTGACGCTCGCAAGAGCCATGGGCAGGTATTGCCCGATCAACCAGTATCAGAAAGTCGGCGCCGGCGCCGTAGTCTAAACCGGATAACTGAGACGGGGCCCTCACAGGGCCCCTGATCATTTAGGCAGGTGAACTCCGTGTCGTACAAACTGATCACTCCGCCGGCTGTTGAACCGATCGGCTTGCCTCTGGCCAAGTCGTATCTCCGGGTGGATCAGGACCTGGCCGATGACGACGCGCTCATAAATCTTCTCATTTCATCCGCCCGGGAAACCTGCGAGAACCGCACCCATCGTAAATTCATAACCCAGACCGTCGAGAAATACCTGGATGACTGGCCGCTGCGGATCTACCAGCCAAAAGTATTCATCGACCCCAGCCTCGGCCTCGGCGGCTCCGGTTACGGCTATCCGGTGACGACCTGGCCGCAGCCTCAGGATTACATAGAGCTGATGCCCGGCGTGCAATCGGTGCTCTGGGTCAAATACTATCCCCAGGATGGCGCCGAGCGGACCTTCGACCCATCAAACTACCAGGCCGATACCGTGAGCGATAACCTCTGCCGGGTGATGCTCAATCCGAACAGCAGCTGGCCGTCTGACCCATTGCGATCGGCAAACGGAATCTGCGTGAGATTTACCTGCGGCTATGGGGATACCGCCGATACGGTACCGAAATGCGTTCAGCTGGCCATGCTCTACCTGATCACAATGGGCTACGAAATTCGCCAGCCAGTCAATATTGAGCGCGGCGTACCCTCAAAGATACAGGAGACCGTGGATGACCTTCTGGCGCCGGAAGTGGCGCCGGTCTTTTAGGGGAGGGGAAGTACTGGAGGCGAGGCCATGAATCCGGGAGAACTGAGACATCGAGTAACAATTCAGCAATCACAGGAAACAGTCGATGCTGATAAAACGCCTTCGCTTAGCTGGGTGCCCGTGGCCACCGTTTGGGCAGCTGTCGAACCGATCAACGGCCGGGAGTACATCCAACTGAAACAGACCAATGCCACCCTTACTACCTGCATACGGATCCGGTACAGATCGGGTTTCACACCGGCTATGCGAATAGTTTACGGAACCAGGATCTTCGATATCAACGATGTAATCGATGTGAACGAGCGCCATGTAGAAATACATCTAATGTGCACTGAGGTGATCCCTGGTGGCGGAAGACGGACTGCGGTTTGAAGGCCTGGACGCTTGGGAGAAGCGGTTACTCATGGTTATTAAGGATGTGGTGCCTAAGAAATACGCCAAACTGCTCAACAAGTCCGGCTATCTACTGATGAAGAACGCGGCAAACAATACTCCAGCGGTTCATGGGGAGTTGCGGTCAGCCTGGGTTCGGAGACGCTGGAAAGGCAAAAAGGAGTGGGTGTGGCAGAAAATTAACAGAGACACCGTTCGGGCTGGAGTGAATATCTTCTACGCTAAAATGGTAGAGGACGGTCACGTATTGAAAAAGGGCAAAAAGGAGATCGGCTTTGTCTCAGGCAAGCATTACTTTCAGAAAGCGGTTGAGTTGACCGACAGGCAGATCCCTGAACTGGTCAGAGAATTTCTGAGACAGATAGGGGAGGAGCTGGGCATGGATGTTAGCGGCTAGTTATGAGGCAATCAGACATTTTCTTGCCACTACCTTTCCGGATGTGACCGGGATCTACAACAGCACGATGCCGGCGGGGTTTGCCAGGCCCAGCTTTTACCTCGAACTGGTATTGGGCATTGATGACGAGAGAAGCGAGGCAATCTACAACAGCCAGGCGACCTGGGAGATCGTCTACTTCGCCCCGGTTGATGAAAACTTCATTCCCGACACGGTCAGCCAACTGCAGGTTGCCGATACTATCAAGAAAATCATGGCCGAAAAGATGATCGTTGTCCATCCGGATGGCACCGTCTTCAGCGTTCTGGGCTGTGAAGGCGGCCCTCGGGACTCTGAGGTCTACATAAACCTCAAACTGGAATTGGACGTGAGAGCGCCTGGAACCGAATATGACCTGATGAAAGACATCCAGCACAATGTGGATGGGGTAATGCAGGAAGTCGAATATATCCAGGAGGAGGGTTAAGTAAATGGGGCTTCCGAGTGTGACAATCACGTTTCAAAGTTTGGCATCACAGCCCATCGAGCGCGGTAACATTGGGGTCCTGGCGGTAGTGCTCAAAGATTCCAGCGTGGCATCCGGAGCGATTGAGATTGATATGACACTGAACACGGACATTCCTGCTACTTTGAGCGCCGCCAACCAGAAATATCTTCAGGATGCTTTTGTGGGCACGCCCAGCATGGTCAAAGCAATAGTCATTCCTGCCGGCGCCTCTGATTACAGCACGGCCTTGATTTATCTGGAGACCACCCTATGGAACATCGGGTGCATTCCCGGAATAGCATCCGGAGATGTGGCCAATGTCTCCACCTGGGCCAAGGGGATGCGCGATACCAAGGAGCGCAAGATCATGGTGCTATTGCCAGGCAGCGACGCGGACCATGAGGCGGTCATTAATTTTGTGGTGGAGGATGCAACCACGCCTACGCCGATCGCTGGCGAAGTCACAGTTGGCGCCGATCAGTATACGGCCAGCCAATACAGCGCCCGGATCGCCGGATTGATTGCCGGGCTTCCTCTGACCGTTGCGCCAACATATCAGGTACTGCCAGAGGTTACTGACGTGCCACATCTGACCAAAAACCAGGCGGACACCAAGGTCGATGCCGGAAAGTTTTTCATCTATAACGACGGGGCGAAGTGCAAGATCGCCCGGGGCGTGACCAGCCTGGTGACTCTCACCCAGGTCAAAGGCGCGGACTGGCAGAAGATCAAACTGGTCAGGATCTACGACCTGGTGTACACCGACATCAAGTCCACCATTGAGGATTACTACGTTGGCAAGGTCCAGAACAGCTACGCCGGCAAACTGATCTTGATTGCATCCATCAATGCCTACTACGAGACCAGGGAGCAGCAGGGCTATCTGGACCCGGGCAAGAATGTTTGCCAGATCAACTTGCCGGCGCAGAAGGCTTACTTGCAGAGCATCGGTTATACGATGCCAGACGGAACGCCGGTAAGCCTGATGGCTGATCAGCAGATCAAAGAGGCCAACACCGGCGATCATGTCTTCCTGATATCTTCGCTGAAAGCCCTTGATGCGATGGAAGACTTCGACATGGTTATCAACATTTAAGGAGGTGGGCTAGGTGGGTACACCAATAAAAGCAGAGAGGATTATCAACGGCACCTGGGGCGAGCTTTGGCTAGATAGCGATTATGTGGCCGAGTGCTACGGCCTGCAGGCAAAGGTTGAAATCACGAAGGAAGAGGTCCCCGTCTGCGGGAAGCTTGGCACAGATACCAAGATGACCGGTTACAAGGGCACTGGCACTGTCAAACTGCATAAGGTGGCCAGCCGGATGATGAACAAAATATCTGATCAGCTACAAGCGGGGATAAACCCGCGCATCCAGATCCTTTCAATTTTAAAAGACCCCGCAGCTTTTGGCGCCGAGCGGGTCCTGATCAAGGATGCCGCATTTGACGATCTCACTCTGGCCAACTGGGAGGCCAAGACTAAAGGCGCCGACGATTGCCCGTTCACCTTCACTGACTGGGAACTGATCGACGAAATTACACCCCAATAGGAGGTAACCCATGTCTCAGACACTTGATATGCTGCTTTCCATAGATCCGGAAAGGGCAAATAAGAGACCGACCAAGAAGATCGAGATCTCCCGGCTGTCGAAGTTGGCCGGGGCTCCTGTTCTCTTCACCATCCAGGCCCTAGACATCGATGAGGCTTACGAGATAACGGGTATGGCCACAAAAGAAGACCATTATAGCAGCAAGGAAGCATCCCTCTTCATCGTTCTGGCTGGAGTCATTGACCCGAACCTGAAAGATAAAAAACTTTTGGAAAAGTTCAGTGCGGCCACCCCGAAGGAACTGGTCAAGAAATTGCTTCTCTCGGGTGAGATCACTGGTCTAAGTGATAAGATCGGTGATCTGTCAGGGCTTGACTCCAACGGTGGTCAGGATGAGGAAGCAATAAAAAACTGATCAAATCCGATGGCTTAGCCTACCTCTGCCACTACTACGCCCAAAAAGGCATAAAGCCATCGGAAATCTACAATTCTTCAGCAGGAGAAAGGGCTTTTATGTATGCCTCAATGATGCTGGAACGGGAGCGGAAAGATCGGCTAGCGGCTCAACTGAGCAAGACGGTATACGGGCCGCTGGCCATTCTTTTGCTAGAGGTATAACTTGGAAGGAATTTAGTATACCATGCAGAATACCCGGTTATAGGCAGGGGGGTGGTGGAGGGTGAAATTGATTAGGACAAATAGTGTTGCGAGAATTGGCATACTGGCGTTTCTTATATTGGCGTTACTTTATAATGTAGGTTGCAGTAAAGATCAAGGAGGATGGGCAACTTTTTCAAAATCGGGTGTCGGAATTAAATTTCGATACCCAAGTAAATGGGTCATTGGTGATCCGAATAAATTAGATATTCAACCAGTACCTGATGCGTATATATATGATCCAGAGAAAAATAATGATGATAATTTTATGACCAATTTGAACTTATTGGTTCAGCATTCTCCTTTGTTAGCGCCTTCGGCAGAAGGGCAAGCGCAAGAAACTGCTCAAACTCTTTCCTTACCAGGTACTGGTATCGAAAACTATAAAAAACTACGATATGAACCGATTCAATACGGGAATACGAATGCTGGGTTATTAACTTCAGAATTTACACTTTCTCAAAATAATAAACAACTCAAAAATATAGAAGTCTTTATTCCAGTAGGTCAAAAGACCTACATTTTAACTTTTACAACCTCGCCTGATTCATGGGATAACTATAAACCCTTATTCGATGAGACCATAAAATCCATTGAGATAACGAACAGTTAGCTTCTTATATTTAAAATTAAAATGAAACGCCTCTCAGCAGGAGCGTATTTTTATTATGGTGGTGATTGGCTATGAAACTAGGCGGGGAAATAAGTCTAACAGATAAATTTTCAGCATCATTGGGCAAGATTAACAAGAACATTTTAGGCTTTCATAAAAACGTGGATGAATCCACGGCCAGCATTCAAAAGCTGAGCAAGCAGGCGCAGTTCCTTAGCAAACTTACCATAAAACCTACCGTGAAGTTTACACAGCAAGGATTCGAAAACATCAAGAACAATATATTCGGCATAAAGGGGCTTATCGCTGGGGCCGGCGCCGCCTTGGGAGCCATTGGTCTCTATAATCTCACCAAGGATGCGATCAACCAGGGTGAAGATATCTACCAGATGGCAACTATTCTCCATACCAGCGGGCAGGAAGCGCGCTCTCTTTCCGGCATGCTTTCATTGGCCGATGTTAGCACTAAAACATTCACCAACTCGTTTCTAAGATTCGATAAGGCCGTAGAGTTTGCAGGGAAACACGGCAATGTTACCACAAAAGGCCTTGCTCAGATGGGTGTTGTTCTTACTGATACGAAAGGGAAACTGCTTCCCATTCCGGATCAGCTTAACCGAATGTCCGTGGCTTACAACAAATTAGACGATGCCGGCAAAGAGGCCTTTACTTCGCTCCTGGGCCCCCGAGGCGCAGACCTGACTCCAATCCTCGAAGACTATAAAGAACTCTCATCTGTGACATCAAAAGTAACATTCATCAATCTGGATGCTACAAAGGCGCATCAGACTTTTGAATGGTTCAAGGCAATCGATCTTCAGATGAGCCAGTTTAAGCTTGCTCTGGCGGCGGCTTTTCTTCCATTTTCTGAAAAGTTGGCGCCTGTGTTCATGAACAGTTTGAGCAAATTGGCCACTGCTTTTAATAGCCACAGCGGCGCTCTGAAGACAATGGCCGGGGACATGGGGGATAAAGTTGCAAAGGTCTTCAACGATATGGAAAAAAACATCGAAAAAGTAACCAATACTGATGCATTCCGAAAGGCTGATTGGGGCGGGAAATTGGGCATGTTGGCTGATGCTGCGACCAAAGAGGTTGTCCCAAAAATGGTTTCTTTGGGGCTTACTATAGGAACCGTCTTGGCAGATGGCATAGGAGAAGGCATTGCAATTGCTTGCAAAAAAAATCCTTTACTCGGTGTCGTCCTTGGTGTCTATGCTGGTTCAGCCTTTGGCCCTTGGGGGGCTCTAATAGGAGGCGTTGGAGGCGGCATTGCGTCATTAGGTGGTAGCGCGGCTGATAAATATAGTGCTTTTTGGAACGGGTTAGCTGATTCATCAAATAAGGAAAGCGTATCAGATAAGTTGAATGCTGATGATGAGGCTAACCGCCAGCAGAATATACAAAATCAAAAGAAAGATGAGGCGGCATTAATAGCAAATCAACCTTGGCGTGCAGGTCAGATTCTATCTGCTGCTCCTAAAAAAACATGGTGGCAACGGATAACCGGCCACGCCTCTGGCCTTCCCCGGGTGCCCTATGACAATTACCCGGCATTGCTTCACCAGAATGAACGTGTTCTGACCGCGGCGGAGAGCAAGCAATACAGTGGTAGTGGCAGCAACAGGATGCCGGTCCAGATCAACGTCAATCTGAACGGGGCTAATATCCATCGTGAGGTTATCGACTTGCTTTTTCAGGAGCTATTTGAGACAAACATCAATATGCCGGCAATAGCCAGATCCTAATCGGGCGGTGATATCATGGACTTCTGGCTCTCCTACAACAACTTTTCCGAATCACTTCAACTCCCCGTCAATCCCGGGGAGTTTTCCGTTAAAGCAGGCAACAAAAATACCGTTGTGGATATCCAGGACCTAGGGGAATTGAACCTGATCGGGCGCAGCAAGCTGGCAGAGGTCCAGATCGCCTCTTTCTTCCCGGCTACTTGGGCCCCATACTGCGCCTATCAGAATATCCCCAAGCCCTACGATGCGGTGGCCCTGATAGAAAAGTGGCGCCAGACATGGAAACCTATCCGCCTGATCATCGCCGGTACCCCGATCAACCAGGCCATGGCCATCGAGGACTTCGAATACGGCGAAAAGGGCGGTACCCGGGACATCAATTACACTCTGAGCCTTAAAGAATACCGGTTTATCACGGTCCAACAGGTGGGGCAGCAGGCGACAGGAACGAGCGCCCAGCGGCCAGACAACCGGGCAACGCCTGCGAGTTACACGATTAAGGAAGGGGACAGCCTATTTTTAATCGCTAAGAAGGTCTATGGCGACGGCGGCCAGACAAACCAGGATAAGATCTATAACGCAAACAAAGCGATTTTGGGCAATGACCCTGGCCTTGTGATTTTATGGGCTGGAGATCAGATGGAGATTCCATAATGGGCTACGTGATAAAGAATTATCTCAAAGATGGAACCTGCTTCGATATATCGCAGCTCATCACTAAAACGCAGTGGGGAGGGGATATCAGGCAGTCGGCCCGCAAGTTGACGGTCGACCTGGCTTTCGGGCGGGATTATTACCTGCCCAAATACAATCCTCCCCTCGGCAGCATTCTAATGCTGCTCGGGGACTCTGGAGAATTGTTCAGGGGCGTGGTATTCGACAACCAGAAAGATACCGGCGGCCAGTACCAGGTTATCAGTTATGACCACCTGATCTATTTGCTCAAAAGCAAGGGCACATACAAATTCGGGGGGATGACGCCCGAAGCTATCACAAAGAAATTATGCAGTGATTTCAACATTCTGATCGGGGATCTGCCGGCTTCCGGAGTATCACTGGATAAACTGTGGCTTCGGGAAAAAGCGATCTATGACATGATCCTGGCCGCCTGGCTGGAAGCAGCGGATCGCAACGGAAAGAAGTATGAGATCAGAATGATCCAGGGCAAGCTCACGGTCTTTGAGAAGCAGACCCAAACGCTGCGGTGGCTGATCACAGAGGGGCAGAATCTGATCTCCGCAGCCTATAGCGAGAACATCAACGACATGAAGAACCGGATCATTATAATGGGGTCTGATGATGGTGAGGATGAAGTCCTGGCGACAGTCGACGATCCCGCTCTGATCGCACAGTATGGCCTGCTTCAGGAGATGCAGCGCGGCGGTAGCATCCAGTCGGCCGAGGCCCTGAACATAGCCCAGAATATGCTCAAGGACCTGGGCCGGGTGAGCAGGGAAAGCAATATCGTCTGCCTGGGGATAGACGACGTGGTCGCCGGCGTGGCCATCGAACTCCAGGAAACCCTTACCGGCATGACAGGGACTTTCTACGTCGATACGGATGAGCATAACATCGAGGGCAGCCAGCACACCATGAACCTGAAACTGAACTGGACAGACGATGAATTCACCGTTTACTGGAAGGGCAAGGATGAGAATCAGGCTGAGTTCGTCGAACCGAGCTAAGGAGCTGCTATGGCCAAAAAGAATGCAAGCCAGATATTGGGCATGCTCAAAAAAACAATGCAGGATCAGCTTCCCCGGGGAATTGAACTGGCAACAGTGACGAACCCGCCTCCGGCCCTGCAGATCCGTATCGACAATATGAAGTTGGAGTTGTCGGGGGATGACCTGATAGTCTGCGAGCACCTGCTGGACCATACCCGGGCATATAGCACCTCGCCTGCGGTGAGCGGCAGCACTGAGACCCAGGCCGGCACTCCATCGCACACACACCAGATTGAATCCCTGGCAATCAACGGGCAGGCGGCCGCTATAAAAACGAATTTGCAAACAGGCGACCGGGTGGCCGTGCTGGCCCTACCGGGTGAGCAGCAATATCTTGTCTTCGATAAGGTGGTGGTGATTGGTGCCTGAGACCATCTTCCCCATTGTCCCGGTTCCAAGCATATCAGTAACGGCCCAAGAGGCCGGTTCGACGGTGATAAGTGCCGTCAAAGAACTGGCCTTTGATTTTGGCGCCAGCCAATTGATCCTGGAAGATGGCAACCCGAAGGCCGTCTCGGGAATCGAAGCCCTGAAGATCTGGATCGAGAAAGCCATCCGGACGGCCCGGTACCGCTGGCCCATCTATTCATTTCAGTACGGCAGCGAATTAGAAGATATATTTGGCTCCAGCACCCCCAGCGCGGCGGTGGACAGCGAGATCGAGAGAGTGATCCGGGATGCCCTGATCTATGATAACCGCATCCAGGATGTGAACAGTTTTATATTTGAGGCCGATGGAGACTTACTCAAGGTTACTTTTACAGTGACAACGGCCCAGGGGGCTAAATTCACTCAGGGGGTGACCATCTGATGTATGAAGACCAGACATTCGATGCGATCATGGCCCGGCTCCTGGCGGCGATCCCCCCTGATTCCGGTCTGGATACCAGGGAGGGGTCATTCATCTATGACTCCTTGGCGCCGGCAGCCCTGGAACTGGCCCAGGCCTATATTGAAATGGACAATGCCCTGAATCTTGGCTTCGCCCAGACATCCTCCGGCCGGTATCTCGACTACCGCGCCGGCGAGTTCGGCCTTACGAGGAAGGCCGCCGTATCGGCAACCGGGCAGGTGGCCGTCACGGGAACCCCTGGGACTCCGGTGGCGGCGGGCGCCATCTTCGCGACCGGAGCCGGGGTGCAATTTCAGACCACAGGCCAGGTTATCCTCGATCAGACCGGCCGCGCGGCAGCTGACGTTCAGGCGGTTGTGCCTGGGGCCAGCGGAAACGTGGCGGCAGGGATGATCAACCAGATCCCCGTCGGCATTCCCGGAGTGAACTCGGTGGCCAACGCCGGCGCCGCCACCGGAGGGGCCGATCAGGAGAGCGACACGGATCTGTCGGGCAGGTTCCTGCAGCATGCGCAACACCCGATCTCGTCGGGCAACATATGGGATTACGTCTATTGGGCGAAGCAGGTCGCCGGCGTTGGCGACGCCAACTGCATTCCGCTATGGAACGGAAACGGCACGGTCAAGGTGGTGCTTATTGACTCGGACAAGCAACCGGCCAGCCCTGAGATTGTGGCCGATGCGAGCGCTTATATCGATAGCGAGGCTCCTATCGGGGCCACGGTGGCGGTGGTGTCGGCAACCGGACTGGCTGTAAACGTGGCCGCTGCGGTCACCCGGGCGCCGGGATACACCATAGCCCAGGTCCAGACAAATTTCCTGGCGAAACTCACTGCCTATTTGCAGTCTATGGCGTTCCAGACGAACGCTATCAGCTACGCCCAGATCGGGGCGCTCTTATTGAATACGCAGGGCGTCCTGGACTATTCCGGGCTGCTTGTCAACGGCGGGACTGCCAATATCGCAGTGGCCAACGATCGCGTGGCCACCCCCGGGACGGTGACGTTTAGCTGATGAACCGGTCAGACGTGATGCAGCGTTCCGGCCCCGAGCATTTCAGGGCCGATCCCTCGTTTATGGCCATAATCGACTCCGAGGGCGGCGAGTTCGACCAGGCGCGCGCCGCCATAGCCGATATTCTGTCGCAGTTTTACCTCGAGACGGCCACCTGGGGGCTCGACCTGTGGGAGGCGTTCCTCGGACTGCGGACGATACCGGGGAAACCGGACGGCCAGCGGCGCAGCCTGATTGTCTCCAAGATCCGCGGCATGGGCACGGTGACGGTGGCCATGATTCAGAACGTGGCCGAATCCTACGTCAACGGCACCGTTGACGTGATCGATAGTCCGTCAACCTATTCTTTCATAGTCAAATTCGTGGATGCCCGGGGGATACCGCCCAACCTGTCTGATATCGAGACTGCCATCGAGGAGATCAAGCCGGCCCATTTAGCTGTCGCCTATCAGTTCACCTACACGCTCTACGGCGAACTGAAAACTTGGGGCAAGACTTACGGAAGTTTGAAAACTATGATCTACGGCCAGATCAAAACATACCGGCCGTCTTGAGGAGGTTGAACGATGCAGACAACCCCGAATTACGGGCTCAGAAAGCCTGAGGACAACGATGCCTTCGATGAGCAATACAATGATAACTACAACATGGACGCGATCGATGGGATCCTGGCGACAACTATAAAAACCGGCGACCATAACCTGCTTCCTTATGCGGTCGATACAGGCGTTGCAAATGCCTATGTTATCACCTTAAGCCCTGCTCCAACCGCTTATTATGACGGTATGGGGTTTTCAGTCAAAATAGCCCACGCCTCCACTGGCGCTTCGACGATCAACGTCAATAACCTAGGCGCAAAACAGATCTTGGACTCCCTGGGCAACGCAATCGCCTCCGGGGGGCTGAAAGCGGGGATCATCTATACCCTGAGATACAACGCCACGACCGGAAATTTTATTGTACAGGGTAAAGGAGGTGGTGGAAACGCAGCGGCGGCTGACCTGCTTACCGGGAAAACCGCAACGGTGGACAGTGGGCAGATCGCAGGAGCGATGCCCGAAAATGGCACTGTGAACATCACGCCCGGCACTGCCGATCAGACAATTCCTGCCGGGCACCATAGCGGAGCGGGCAAGGTGGCTGGCGACGTCGACCTGTCAACCGGCAACATCAAGAGCGGGGTCAACATCTTCGGAGTGGCCGGCAAGGCTTCTGTCGTAGAAACCTCTGACGCTACGGCCACGGCTGCGCAGATCCTGAGCGGGTCCACAGCTTACATCAACGGGGTAAAGGTTCCCGGCACCATGCCGAACAAGGTAGGCTCCGGAATGGTGATCACCCCTGGCGTCGCAGATCAGGCGATTGCCCAGGGTTACTATGGGGGGAGCGTCGCTGATGGCAAAGTTCTGGGCGATCCTGATTTAATAGCCGGGAACATCAGATTGAACGTCAACCTTTTTGGAATATTGGGTAGCGTAATCCAAGCACAAGCAACAGACGCATCTACCCAAATCACTAGCTCTAACGCACCTTTGACGTTCACTCTGCCACACGGGGGTACATTTAGCGCCTCTTATGTGACAAAATCAGGGCTGCCTTTTGTACCGAAAACAGTAATACTTTTATCATCTGGTAATAATTTTCAACAGATAATAGTCTGTACACAAAACAGGATGGACGGTCCTAGCGGGATAATAGGATTGTCAACAAATCCTCTTAATGGGTTTGGAATAACAATGGAAAATCACGATATCTACGGCGATGCGGTCATGAGTTGGGCATCTGACTATATTAAATATTTCTCTTTTACATTAGATGGGACGAATGCCTATTTATCTAGTGATGGTTTTAGACTTCCTGTTTTTGTTCCACAAGGCACTTACAATGTTATCGCTATATCTGCCTAATAACGCAAAGGAGGAGCACAAAATGGAAGCATCCTACTGGATTCAGTACATCTCAGCAACCGGCGAGATCATCTACGTCTGCCAACAAAACGAGGCACCGAGCATCTCAGCAGACAGCAGCCTGTTGGGTCCATACCCACAGAGCAGCATCCCGGTTGACGTGATCATGGCCTACAACTTCCCTAACCGCTACCGTGTCCAAGACGGGCAACTTGTCGAGCAGCCATATTTCAGCCTGACGGTGGCGCAGAATCAAAACGAATATACGCTCACGGCCACACTGAACAACCCACCGGCGACCCCACCGGTCGAAGCCACGTTCACCGTGGCCGGCCAGGACATCACGGAGCCGATCACGGATGGCCAGGCGATACTGACCCTGGCCATCCATCCTTCGGTTGCCCAGCAGCAAATATCCGTAGCGGTGGGCGCTGCAGGATGTGCAGGCGCACAAACGCAGGTTGGAGGCGACCAGCAGCAGATCGGGCTGCAGGTCTACACGCCGCAGGGTGGCATTCCTACGGTGGCCCCGGCCGGCCCCGGAAGCATCGAATTCCTGAGCTACTACTACGCCACGCTCAGCCCGGAACTGGTGACGGTCACCAACGCAAGCGTGGCCGTGGAGCTGCTCATGGACCTGGTGCTGAACGTCCTCCTGCCGGCCGCCCAGGCGGGGACGAAGGTTGCCCTGACTGACAACCAGGCGCATGCGCTTGATGACATCCAGGCCAACCTGGTCCCGAACATCTACACCACGCTGGAAAACTCCTATCCGGCCAGTGGGCAGAAGCAGGTCCAGTATGGCAATATGGTGACAGGATTCGAGGCTGGGCATCAAGCATTCGCGGGCTATATCGCCGATATCGCGGCGATTCCCAATCTGGAGTAAGCCCATGCGGCCGGGGGATCTGATTCTGGTCAGGGGCGGCGGCATCATCGACCACCTGATCGAGGACGTTACCTGCAGCCCGTACTGCCATGCGGCAGGGATAGTCAACAGCAGCCAGGTAATAGAGGCCCAGGGGCTCCGGAGAACCGGATACCAGGGCCTCAATGTTTACGCCGGGCAGGACGTGTTCACCTGCGACCAGCTCACGGATGGCCAGCGGGAGCAAATCGTGCGCTATGCGGTGGCCCAGGTAGGCACACGCTACGATTGGCCGCTGATTCTATGGGAGGCGGTCAGGTACCTGCTGCACCGGGTATTGCCATACATTGAGCGCCGGAGCTATATCTGCTCCACGCTTTGGTCGGACGCCTACAGGTCAGCTGGGATTGACCTCTGCCCCGGTGTGTGGTATCCAACGCCGGGAGACCTGGCCAATTCGAG